>DASXRB010000685.1:0-10827 GCA_036506875.1 Kribbellaceae bacterium
CGTCGAGGTCGGTCAGCACGAGCCGGGCGTTCCGCCGGGCCAGCGCGCGGGCGGTCTCGGCGCCGATGCCGCGGGCCGCGCCGGTGATCAGGACGACCTTGCCGTCGAGGCTCATCTGCAGTCTCCTCCGGGGGTTGGCGACGATCTGGAACCGCGTGGTGTCAAAGACTTCGGAGACCAGGGTTGTATCTGGAACCACACGGTGTCAAGATCTGGCGGTGTGAGTTCCGTGCAGACGGCCGAGGGGCGCACCTACCGGGGCGCCGACCCGGCCCAGCGCCGCGACGAACGCCGCGCCCGGCTGGTCGACGCCGCCGTCGAGGTGTTCGGTACGACGGGATACCGCAGCGCCACCGTGGAGCGGATCTGCGCCGCGGCCGGGCTGACGAAGCGGTACTTCTACGAGTCGTTCGAGAGCAGTGAGGCGCTGCTGCTGGCGGCGTACGCGCGGTGCATCGACGAGCTGCACGCGAGCATGGTCTCCGGCGCCGCGGCCGCGGTCGGAGACCCGGACAACCCCGACCTGGACGCGATGGTGCGCGGCGGGCTGGTCGCGTTCTTCGGCACGATCGACGCCGATCCCCGGCTGGCCAAGGTGGCGTTCTTCGAGATCCTCGGCGTCAGCCCGGCCGTCGACGACGCCTACCGCGCGGTGCTGGAACGGTTCGCCGCGACGGTCCGGATGCTCGCCGAGCCGGCGTTCCACGGCAGCGGCCTGACCGAGGAGGACCGCGGCGCGCTGGCCGACGGCGTCATCGGCGCGGTCCTGATGATCGCCCAGCACTGGGTCGTCAACGACCGCCGCCGGCCGGTCGAGGCGGTCGTGCGCACCGCGCACACGATCGTCACCGCCGTCCTCGACCGCCTGACCGCGGACGCGCGGTCCTAGAACCGGGCGGGCTCCCGGTACTCGCCCCACTCGGCGCGCAGGGCGTCGCAGATCTCGCCCATGGTCGCCTCGACCCGGACCGCGTCCAGCATCGGCTCGATCAGGTTCGCGTCGGTGCGGGAGGCCTCGACCAGGGCGGCGAGCGTCCGTCGTACCGCCTCGTCGTCGCGGTGCGACTTGCGCTCGGCGAGCACCCGGCACTGCTCGATCTCGACCTCGTGGCTGACCCGCAGGATCTCCAGCTCGCCGGTGACGGTGTCGGTCAGCGTGTTGACGCCGACGATCTTCTTCTCGGCCTTCTCGAGCTGCTGCTGGTACGCGAAGGCGGCGTCGGCGATCTCGGCCATGAACCAGCCCTCCTCGATACCGTGCAGGATGCCGGACGTCATCGGGCCGATCTCGTGCTGCTTCTCGTCGCCGCCGCCCATCTCCTTGATCCTGGCGAAGATCGCCTCGGCCTCGGCCTCGATCTGGTCGGTGAGCGCCTCGACGTACCAGGAGCCGCCGAGCGGGTCGGCGACGTTGGTGACGCCGGTCTCCTCCATCAGCACCTGCTGGGTGCGCAGCGCGATCTCGGCCGACTCCTCGGTCGGCAGCGCGAGGGTCTCGTCGAGTGCGTTGGTGTGCAGCGAGTTGGTACCGCCGAGCACGGCCGCGAGCGCCTCGACGGCGGTGCGGACGACGTTGTTGTACGGCTGCTGCGCGGTCAGTGAGACGCCGGCGGTCTGGGTGTGGAACCGCAGCCACTGTGCCTTGTCGGTCTTCGCGCCGTACACGTCGCGCAGCCAGCGCGCCCAGATCCGCCGGGCCGCGCGGAACTTCGCGATCTCCTCGAAGAAGTCCACGTGGCTGTCGAAGAAGAACGACAGCCCGGGGGCGAAGTCGTCGACGTCGAGGCCGCGGGACAGGCCGAGCTCGACGTACCCGAACCCGTCGGCGAGCGTGTAGGCGAGCTCCTGCGCGGCCGTCGAACCGGCCTCACGGATGTGGTAGCCGGAGACACTCAAGGGCTTGTACGCCGGGATCTTGGCGGCGCAGTACTCCATCAGGTCACCGATGAGGCGCAGGTGCGGCTCCGGCGGGAACAGCCACTCCTTCTGCGCGATGTACTCCTTGAAGATGTCGGTCTGCAGGGTGCCGTTGAGCTTGCCGAGGTCGGCGCCCTGGCGCTCGGCGGCGACCAGGTACATGCAGAACGCCGGCACCGCCGGGCCGGAGATCGTCATCGAGGTGGTGACGCCCTCGAGCCCGATGCCGTCGAACAGGACGTCCATGTCGGCGGCGGAGTCGATCGCGACACCGCAGTGGCCGACCTCGCCGAGCGACTTCGGGTCGTCGGAGTCGCGGCCCATCAGCGTCGGCATGTCGAACGCGACCGAGAGCCCGCCGCCGCCGGCGCCGAGGATCATCTTGTAGCGCTCGTTGGTCTGCTGGGCGTTCCCGAAGCCGGCGAACTGCCGGATCGTCCAGGTCCGGCCCCGGTACCCGGTGGCGTAGAGGCCGCGGGTGAACGGGAACTCGCCCGGCCAGCCGATCCGCTCCATCCGCGGGTCGTCGACATCCTCCGGCGGGCCGTAGACCGGCGCCACCTCGGCACCGGACACGGTGGTGAAGTCCGCTTCGCGGCGGCGCGACGCGTCGTACCGCTGCTGCCAGCGCTCGCGTCCGGCGGCGATCTCGTCGGCGTTCATGCGGACCTCCAGTGCTCCGGGTGGTGACCGCAACCCAAAATACTAGGACGTCCTACTAAATTCCAGCCGTGCGCTGGTCACGTTCCCGGAATACACACGTTGTCAGCTGAAGTCGCCGGCGTCGCGGCGCAGGGGTTCGAGCACCGACCACAGCATCTCGAGCTGCTCCTCGCTGAGTCCCCGTACGGCGAAGTCCGCCGCGACCAGGTCCGCCGTCGCGCGCTCCACCAGCTCCCGGCCGGCCGGCGTGATCTCGCACAGCACGGCCCGCCCGTCCACCGGGTGCGGCGTCCGCTTGACGAGCCCGGCCGCCTCCAGCCGCCGCACGATCGACGTCACCGAGGTCGGGTGCACCTGCAGCCGCTCCCCCATCTTGCCCAGCGGCAGCGCGCCGCGGCGGGAGAACGTGAGCAGCACCAGCGCCTCGTACCGGGCGAAGGTCAGGCCGTGCACGCGCAGGATCTCGTCCAGCTCGCCGATCACGATCTGCTGGGCGCGCATCAGGGAGGTGACCGCCCGCATCTGCTCGACCGCGCCCCACCGCCGCGCCCACTGCCGCGACGCCTCGTCGATCGGGTCGAACGGCAGCGCCTTCCCGCCGCCCTTCTTGCTCGCCATGAGGGGCAAGGCTACTCAGGCCAGAGTGTCGGTGGCGGCTGGCAGGCTCGGCGCCATGACGACGATGGCGCGGGACTTCTACCTCGACCAGGTCCGGGCCGGCTCCGCGCGGTTGCGCGAGGTGGCTGTGCGGGACACGTCCGCTTCGGTGCCGGCCTGCCCGGACTGGACCGTCGCCGACCTGCTGGAGCACGTCGCGTTCGTGTACCTGCACAAGGTCGAGGCGATCCGGAGCGGGGTCCGCCCGCAGCCGTGGCCGCCGGACCTGTCCGGACGCGAGCCCCTCGACCTGTACGACGAGGCTCGCACGGCGCTGCTCGCCTCGCTCGAAGGAGCCCGGGCGGACCAGCCGACCTGGACGTTCTGGCCGGACGACCAGACCGTGGGGTTCTGGTACCGCCGGATGGCGCTGGAGACCGCCGTCCACCGCGTCGACGCCGAGCAGGCCGCGGATGACGTCACGCCCGTCGGCGCCGGCCTGGCCACCGACGGCGTCGACGAGATCCTGCGCGTGATGCTCGGCGGCCCGTGGTGGTCCGAGGGGGATACCGCCGAACCGGTCGACGCCACCGTCCGGATCACCACCGGCGGCCGCTCCTGGACGGTCACCCTCGACGCCCGCACCGCAACCGTCACCGAGGGCATCGGCGGTGAGGTCGCCGCAGAGGTGTTCGGCGACCCGGACGACGTCTTCCTCTGGCTGTGGGGCCGCCGCCCCGGCGACGCGATCCGGGTCGCCGGCGACGACGACGTCGTTCGACGCTTCCGCACCCGCCTCGCCGAGGCACTGACCTAGTGCCTGGCCAGCGGTGATGAACTAGGCGTCGAATGGGTCGGACCAGTTGGTCCGCTCGCTGTTGAAGATCACCTTGTTGATCGGCGCGTGTGACGCCGCCGCGGCCGGGGCCGGGCCGACGGACACGCCGCCGCTCTCGCCGGATCCGTTGTCCGCGGACTCGGCGTCGTCCTTCACGCTGGCCCGCAGGCCGGACCGCTGGATGACGGTCTGGATCGTCAGGTCGCGCTCGTCGGGGCGGCTGACGTACGTGATCTCGCGGAAGCCCTGCTCCTGTGCCGCGGACTCGAACACGAAGTGCCCGTAGCCGAGCAGCCGGCCCATGATCGGCTTCTTCACCGTGACGTCCAGGATCCGCATGATCGGCGTGGTCGCGATCGACTGCGAGAACACGCCCTTGATCCGGATCACCCGCATGTTGGTGACCACGAACCGGTCGCGGTGCGCGTTGATCGACTTCCACGCCGCGTGCACGATCAACGCGACCGCGATGGCAAACAGCACCGGCGCCGCCTTCATCGGCCCGAACAGCATCACGCCGACCAGCAGCAGCGCGAACATGGCCTCCATCGACGGGGTCTCGTACACCACCCAGTGGTGCCGGACCTCGTCGATGATGACCTCACCCTCGGAGTGGATCAGGTGCCGCTCGACCTTGGGATCGAGCAGCCTCCGAAGGCCCACCCAGACCATGACGGCCGGCTCAGGCGAAGACTGCGCTGATGAACTGAATGATGGCGCCGAACGCGTCCCCGACGCCGCCGGCGGCACCACGCACGGCGGATGCCGCGTTCTGAGGCTGCGTGAACAAATAGAACGCAGCGAAGGCGATGACCGTCCAGATCAGTAGCTTCTTCGGCACGTTCCCCACTCCTCTGTCGTACCTTGTCGGTCGACTGTTTGTATCACGTTTGGTCACTGATTGTCACTGGATGATCACGCCTTGAGACGGTGATCCCCGCACGTCCCTATTGTGCAACGGATGTGGCTCACGGGACGAGGCGAGCGCGCGATTCGCCCGATCGCGGCCCACGTGGCCCACTCCGCTCCAGCCGTCCTCCGGCATGCCTACAGCGCCGCGATCAGCTCGTCGGCGGCGCCGTACGGGTCCGCGTCGCCGTCGGCCACCTTCGCCGCCAGCACGTCCAGCCGGGCGTCACCGTGCAGGTCCGCGAACCGGGCCCGCAGCGCGGTCATCGCGATCGCCTCGATCTCGTCCCGCGCCCGCGACCGCCGGCGCCGGTCCAGCTCGCCGTGGGCCCGCATCCACTCCAGCCGCTCGTCGATCTTGGCGACGACCTCGTCGACGCCCTCACCGCGGCTCGCGACGGTCTTCAGGATCGGCGGCACCCAGTCCCCCTCGGCCCGGTCGGCCAGCGCCAGCATGGCCCGCAGGTCGCGCGTCACGGTCGACGCGCCGTCCCGGTCCGCCTTGTTGACGACATACAGATCCCCGACCTCGAGGATGCCCGCCTTCGCGGCCTGGATCCCGTCGCCCATACCCGGCGCCAGCAGCACGATCGTCGTGTCGGCCATCCCGGCGATCTCCACCTCGGACTGCCCGACTCCGACGGTCTCGACCAGGATCACGTCGAACCCGGCCGCGTCCAGCACCCGCAACGCCTGCGGCGTCGACCACGCCAGCCCGCCGAGGTGCCCGCGGGAGGCCATCGAGCGGATGAAGACCCCGCGATCGGTCGCGTGGTCCTGCATCCGGACCCGGTCGCCCAGCAGCGCGCCGCCGGAGAACGGCGACGACGGGTCGACCGCGAGCACGCCGACCCGCTTGCCGGCTTTCCGGTACGACGAGACCAGCGCCGACGTCGACGTGGACTTGCCGACACCGGGCGACCCGGTGATGCCGATGATGTGCGCGTTGCCGCTGTGCGGCGCGAGCGCGGCCATCACCTCGCGCAGCAGCGGCGACTCGTCCTCGACCAGCGAGATCAGCCGCGCCACGGCGCGCGGCTCACCCGCTCTCGCACGCTCGACGAACTCGGTCACCGACGCCGCGTGGCGTCCCGCCATGCGCTAGGCCCTTCGACCCGGAACCGCGGGCGCTGGTTGCGCCCACACTCGTTCCGGACCCGGGACGAAGCTCGCGGCGACCAGCCACTTCCGCCGGGACAGCACGCCGCCGGGACGGTCCATCAGCTGGCCGGGACCGTGACGATCAGGGCGTCGCCCTGGCCGCCGCCGCCGCACAGCGCGGCCGCACCGGTGCCGCCACCGCGGCGCTGGAGCTCCAGCGCCAGGTGCAGCACGATCCGGGCGCCGGACATGCCGATCGGGTGGCCGAGCGCGATCGCGCCGCCGTTGACGTTGACCTTGTCGAGCTCGATGCCGAGCTCACGCGCGGACGCGATGCCGACCGCTGCGAACGCCTCGTTGATCTCGACCAGGTCCAGGTCGGTCGCCGTGATGCCCTGCTTCGCGCAGGCCTTGGTGATCGCGTTCGCGGGCTGGCTCTGCAGGGTCGAGTCCGGGCCCGCGACGGTGCCGTGCGCGCCGATCTCGGCCAGCCAGCTCAGGCCCAGCTCCTCGGCCTTGGCCTTGCTCATCACCACGACCGCGCAGCCGCCGTCGGAGATCTGCGAGGCCGAGCCCGCGGTGATCGTGCCGTCCTTGCTGAAGGCGGGCTTGAGCCTCGACAGCGACTCGGCGGTGGTGTCACCGCGCACACCCTCGTCGGTGTCCACGACGATCGGGTCGCCCTTGCGCTGCGGCACCTCGACCGGCACGACCTCGTCGGCGAACACACCGTTCTTCCAGGCGGCCGCGGCGAGCTGGTGCGACCGGGCGGAGAACTCGTCCTGCTCCTCGCGGGTGAGCTTGAGGCCGTCGGTGTTCGCGGTCTCGGTCAGTGCACCCATCGCCTGGTCGGTGAACGCGTCCCACAGCCCGTCGTACGCCATGTGGTCCATCAGTGTGACGTCGCCGTACTTGAAGCCCTCGCGGGACTTCGGCAGCAGGTGCGGCGCGTTCGTCATCGACTCCATGCCGCCGGCGACGATCACGTCGTACTCACCGACGCGGATCAGCTGATCGGCGAGCGCGATGGCGTTGACGCCGGACAGGCACACCTTGTTGACGGTGAGCGCCGGCACCGTCATCGGGATGCCGGCCTTGGTGGCGGCCTGGCGGGCGGTGATCTGGCCGCCGCCGGCCTGCAGCACCTGACCCATGATCACGTAGTCGACCTGGTCCGCGGCGACGCCGGACCTGTCCAGCGCGGCCTTGATCGCGAACCCGCCCAGGTCCGCTCCGGAGAAGCTCTTCAGACCGCCCAGGAGGCGGCCGATCGGCGTACGAGCGCCGGCGACGATCACGGTGGGGTTCTGGGTCTCAGGCATATCGTCACGATACCTGTGCACCGACTGGTCGACTCAATGACAAGAGCCTGTCGGACTGGTCACACGAACGCCGCTCGAAGGAGTCCCGCGAGGGGTGATCCCCCATGCCTTGAAGATGATGAGTTTCGGGCGATCACGGTTGGTTATGTTTTGGTCACGCCGGGTGCGCCCAAGACCCGGCGTTCCGGGGCCGCCCGAACACCCCGGTTCCGCCCACAACAAGGAGATAGCTATGCGCAATTCCGCCCACGCCGGCGTCAAGGTGACGCTGGCCATCGCTGCACTGGGAGCCGGCCTGCTGGCTCCCGTCGGCACCGCCGACGCCAGGACCGCGACCGAGCACCGGCCGACCGCGAACGTCCACGGCTTCGGCTTCGACTACCGCCAGGCCGAGGCCGCCCACGCGAACGCGCCGAAGGGCATCAGGAAGTTCGGCCATCCGCGGGCGCTGCGCGCCCTCGCGGACGTGCCGGAGTCGTACTCACTGAAGCAGTACGCGCTGCCCGCCGGCGACCAGGGCGCCGTCGGCTCCTGCGTCGCCTGGGCCACCGGCTACACCGGCATGGGCCTGCTCGCCAACGAGCAGGGCAGGACCGGCCAGCCGTTCGCGCCGATGTTCGTCTACGCCCAGATCGCCCAGGGTGACGACACCGGGACCTGGGCCGGCGTCGCGCTGCCGATCGAGGAGGAGCAGGGCATCGACACCAAGGAGCACTACTGGCAGGGCGACTTCGACTACACCACCCAGCCGGACGACGAGGAGCGTGAGAACGCGCTGCAGTACCGGATCAGCGGGTTCACCGACCTCACCAACGCCGAGGACCGCGAGGCCGCGGTCAAGGAGGCCATCGCGTCGGGTCTGCCGGTGGCGATCGGTTTCGAGGTGCGTGACTCGTTCATGAACCTCGACGCGGACAACTACACCTACGACCCGTCGGAGGACGAGGGGGTCAGCGGCGGCCACGAGGTGACGATCGTCGGGTACGACGAGAACGGCGTGGAGATCGAGAACAGCTGGAGCTCCGGCTGGGGCAACGACGGCTACTTCAGAGCGCCGTGGTCGTTCATCACCGGCGGCGACGTCGACGAGATCCACTCGATCGGCAAGCTCGTCAGCTGAGGCAGCTCGAAGGATTCCCCGCGACTTCCGCGATCCGGCGCTTTGCCGCCGGGATACGGGTTCCGCGGGGGATCACGCCGGGTTACGCTCCCGGCCACGCCGGGGTCGCCCAAGCCCTGGCGTGGCCGGGGCCGCCCAAACCCCGGTTCCGCCCACAACACACAGGAGAACTCTGTGCGTAAATCCGCCCACGCCGGCGTCAAGCTGACGCTGGCCATCGCAGCACTGGGAGCCGGCCTGCTGGCTCCCGTCGGCACCGCCGACGCCCGGCCCGCGACCGAGCACTCCCCGGCCGCCAAGGTCCACGGCTTCGGCTTCGACTACACCACGGCCGAGGCAGCCCACGCGAACGCCCCGAAGGGCGTCAAGACCTTCGGCAAGCCGCAGGCCGTCCGCTCCACCCTCACCGCCCCGGCGTCGTACTCGCTGAAGCAGTACGCGCTGCCCGCGGGTGACCAGGGCCAGGTCGGCTCCTGCGTCGCCTGGGCGACCGGCTACAGCGCCATGGGCCTGCTCGCCAACGAGCAGGGCAAGACCGGCCAGCCGTTCGCGCCGATGTTCGTCTACGCCCAGATCGCGAAGGGGAACGACACCGGCACCTGGGCCAGCGTCGCGCTGCCGATCGAGCGTGACCAGGGCATCGACACGAAGGCGCACTACTGGCAGGGCGACTTCGACTACACCACCCAGCCGGACGCCTCCGAGCGGGCGAACGCGCTGCAGTACCGGGTCACCGGGTTCACCGACCTGACCAACTCGGCCGACCGCGTCACCGCGATCAAGAACGCCATCTCCTCCGGCCTGCCGGTGCCGATCGGCTTCAAGGTGCGCACGTCGTTCCGCTACCTCAACAGCACCAACTACACCTACAACCCCCGCAAGAGCGAGAGGGTCATCGGCGGCCACGAGGTGACCATCGTCGGCTACGACGAGAACGGCGTGGAGATCGAGAACAGCTGGGGCGCCGACTGGGGCAACCAGGGCTTCTTCATCGCGCCGTGGTCGTTCATCACCAGCCGCGACGTCAACGAGATCCACTCGGTCGGCAAGATCATCAGCTGATCACCCGAAGCGGTTCACGAGCCGGCTCCACCGTTTCCGCACGGGGGAGCCGGTTCCGCGTTCAGGCCTGTCAGGACGGGCGGCGGTGCTTGCCGGTGGGCGTCACCGGAAGCTCGCCGGTGAAGGTGAACTCGCGCGGCACCTTGTGCCGGGCCAGCCGCTCGGCGACGAACCGGGTCAGCTCGTCCGCCAGCCCGTCCAGGCCGACGCCCGGCTCCGGCACCACCACCGCGACCAGCCGGGCACCGAACGCCTCGTCCGGTACGCCGTCGACCCGCGCGTCGGCGACCGCCGGATGGCTCAGCAGCACGTCGGCCACCTCCCGTGCCACCACCTTCTCGCCACCGGTCACCACGACGTCGTCGGCCCGGCCGTCCACGAACAGCAGCCCGGCCGGGTCCCGGTGTCCGAGGTCACCGCTGTCGGCCAGGCCGCCACGCCGCCGCCGCGTCCCGCCGCCGGTGTACTGCGAGAACGCCAGCCGGCTCCCCACGCACAGATGCCCGGTCACCCCGTCCGGCACCGGCCGCCCGTCGTCGTCCAGCACCTCGACCCGCACCCCGGCAGCCGGCCGGCCGATGGTCCCGGGCGCGGCCAGCAGGTCGGCCGGCGTGGCGATCGTCGACCAGCCCTCCTCGGTCGACCCGTACAGGTTGAACAGCACCGGCCCGAACGCCGACAGCACCCTCGCCGACACGGCGGGGTGCAGCGGTCCGGCACCACTGACCACAGCCCGTACGACGGGAGCCCGCGCCCCGTCCGGCAGTGCCCGCACGATCCGGTCCAGCATCGGCGGCACCGCCACCAGCACCGCGTCCGGATGGTCCGCCAGCAGCCGCGTTGTCCGCGCCGCGTCGAACCGCGCGGTCAGCACGGCGGGCATCCCGAACGCCAGCGCCACCGCGAGGAATCCCAGCCCGTACCCGTGGAACAGCGGCGGCAGCAGCACCACCGGCCGTCCCGGCCGCACCGGGACCCGGCTCACCAGCGTCGTCACCGGCACCGCCTGACCGGCCCGCACCCCACCCCGGTCCGCGCCCCGCGGCGCCCCGGTCGTCCCGCTGGTCAGCACCACGAGCCGCCCGGGCCGTACCCGCCGCACCGAACCGGCCCGCCGAGCCGGCGGCCGTGGCGGATGACCCGGTCCGGCGTCGAGGGCCGGTCGTACGTCGTACACCGGTGGTCCGTCGGGTGGCGCGGCGAGTGCGGGGCAGGTGCCGTCGGTGAGAACGAGGCCGACCCGCTCGCGTTCCAGCAGGTCGCGCAGTGCCGGCGCGCCGAGACCGGGGTCGAGCAGC
>DASXRB010000686.1:0-3962 GCA_036506875.1 Kribbellaceae bacterium
GTCGAACCCGATGACCGTCTTGCCATCGGTGTCGAGGAACTCGCTGGGCGCGTACGTGGAGTCGATGCCCACCAGAATCTTGCCGTCCGACTTGATCTTGTCCGGAACCTTCGCGGCGAGCGCCGAGTCCACCGATGAGGCTGGGGTGGCGGCGCCGCCCGTCGAGCCGCCGTTGTCGTTGCCGCCACAGGCGACCAGCGACAGCGCCACGACGGCGGCACCCGCGAGGCCGATGGCGGTCCGGCGCCGGCTTGTTATGCGCAACATTCTTGACGTACCTCCGATTACTACTCGTCATCAAACGTGGATCACGCTACGCCCAGATAAGCGTCCTTGACGGCCGGGTCGTGGAGCAGTTCGGCGCCCGTCCCGGCCTTGACGATCCGCCCCGTTTCCAGCACGTACGCGCGATGGGCCCGCGACAACGCCTGTTGTGCGTTCTGCTCCACTAGCAGAATCGTGGTGCCCTGCTCGTTGATCTCCGTGACGATAGAGAAGATCTGCTGGATCAGCATCGGCGCGAGGCCCATCGACGGCTCGTCCAGCAACATGAGCTTTGGCCGGCTCATCAGCGCGCGGCCGATCGTCAGCATCTGCTGCTCGCCACCGGACAGCGTGCCACCGGCCTGCCTGGCGCGCTCCTTCAGCCGAGGGAACAGCCCGTACACCCGGTCCAGGTCCGCGGCGACCCCGTTTGCGTCGCGCCGGGTGTACGCCCCCATCTCCAGGTTCTCCAGCACGGTCATGCCGGGGAAGATGCCCCGACCCTCCGGCGCCTGGCTGATCCCGCGTATCGTGCGCAGGTCCGCCCGGAGCCGGGTGATGTCCTCGCCCTCGAACCGGATCGTGCCCGCGGCGATCGGGCGCAGCCCCGAGATCGCGCGCATGGTCGTGGTCTTCCCGGCGCCGTTCGCGCCGATCAGGGCGACGATCTCGCCGGAGTCCACGGTCAGGCTGATCCCGTGCAGCGCCTGGATCCGGCCGTACAGCAGCGTGATGTCGTTGATCTCAAGCAGCATCGGCCGGAACCCCCAGGTACGCCGCGATCACCTTCGGGTCGTCGCGAACCTCCGAGGGAACCCCCTCGCTGATCTTCCTGCCGAACTCCAGCACCACGATCCGGTCGCAGACGCCCATGACCAGCCGCATGTCGTGCTCGATGAGCAGCACGGTGACCCCCCGCTCGCGGATCGACCGGATGAGCTTGAGCAGGGAGTCCTTCTCCGCCGGGTTGAACCCGGCGGCCGGCTCGTCCAGGCAGAGCAGGCTGGGTTCGGTGGCGAGCGCACGCGCGATCTCCAGTCGCCGCTGCTCACCGTACGACAGGTTGCGCGCCACGTCTCCGGCCCGGTGCTCGATTCCGGCGAATCGCAGCAGCTCCATCGACTTCTCCCGACCGTCTCGCTCCTCCCGCCAGTGCCGGGGCATCCGGAACAGCGCGCCGAGCACGCTCGTGTGGTGCCGTGAGTCCGCGCCGACCATCACATTCTCCAGCGCGGTCATCTCGGGGAACAGCCGGATGTTCTGGAAGGTGCGGGCGATGCCCAGCTGCGTGATCTCATGCTTCTTCAGCCCAGTCACCGGCTGGCCGCGGAACCGGATCTCGCCCCCGGTCGGCCGGTACACCCCGGTCATGGCGTTGAAGCACGTGGTCTTGCCCGCGCCGTTCGGCCCGATCAGCCCGAAGATCTCCCCCTCGTGCAGCGAGAAGGTGACCCGGTCGAGGGCGAGCACACCGCCGAAGCGCAGGCTGAGGTCGTCCACCTCGAGCAGGCCCGGACCATCGGGCGAGGGATGCTCGGGCCGACCGCCGGCCGTGTCGGCCGGAGCCGTTTCGTCCTCCTCGTCCGTGACCGCGGGCTCGTCGACCCGGTGCCGCGCAGCGTCGTCCTCCCACGCGGGAGTCTCGATGTGCGGCTCACTCATCGGTTCTCCCCGTCCAGGCGCCGCCCGCGGCGCTCCGCTCGCCCCGCTCGCTCTGCTCGCTCACTGTGGCGCGACCTCCTTCGCCCGGTCCTTCAGCTCCATCGCCCGGCGGCGGCTCGGAATCAGGCCCTGCGGCCGGAAGATCATGATGAGGATGATCGCCAGGCCGAACAACAGGAAGCGATACTCGTACGCGTCGAGGTTGCCGATCTGCTGGCCGCGCAGCCGGTCCGGAATGTACGAGATCAGCGCACCGCCCAGGATCGCACCGGCGATGTTGCCGGAGCCGCCCATCACCACCCCGGCCAGGATCAGGATCGAGAACTGCAGCACGAAGGTGGCCGAGTTCATGAATCCGTTCTGCCCGGCGAACATCACCCCGCCCAGGCCGCCAACGCACGCGCCGATCGCGAACGCCCACAGCTTGTACTTGACCGTGCGAACGCCCATGATCGCCGCCGCCTCCTCGTCCTCGCGGATCGCCAGCCAGGAGCGACCGACGCGGCTCCGGTCGAGGTTGCGGATGGCGAGGATGACCAGGACGATAACCGACAACCCCAGCCAGAAGTACGGCGTGGCGTCACGGACGCCGAAGATCGGCGTACCGTCGGCGTACTTGCCCGGCGGGTGCGGCAGGCCGCCGAAACCGCGGTCGCCGCGCAGGTGGGTGTTGCTGTCCGCGAAGATCCGGATGATCTCGGCGAACCCGAGGGTGACGATCGCCAGGTAGTCGCCGCGCAGGCGGAGCGTCGGCCAGCCCAGGATGAGGCCGGAGAGCATGGCCACGGCGATCGCGACCGGGATCGCCGCCAGCCAGGGCCATTGGGTCTTGAGGTCGCTGTCCGGCGAGGTCAGCAGCGCGACCGAGTACGCGCCGACGGCGAAGAAGCCCACGTACCCCAGGTCCAGCAGGCCCGCGAAGCCGACCACCACGTTGAGGCCGAGGGCCAGCAGCACGTAGTAGGACATGTTGAATAGCGCGCTGGGCCAGTCGATGCCCTGGGTCTCGATCTGCGGCCCGATGCCCGGCACGTCGCCGATGTACGGCAGGGCGTACGCCACGGCGAGCGCCCCGAGCACCACCGCGGCGCGCACCGGCCATGGCTGACGACCGAACCAGCCGCGTACACCTCGGCCGTTGGGTCGGCGGTTCACCTGACGTGGCCGCGGACGTTGTTCCACCGTGGTCATGCCCGCGCCCTCCCGAGAGACTCGCCCAGGATCCCGCTGGGCCGGAACATCAGGATCACGATCAGGAGGATGAACGTCACCACGTTGCGGTACTGGGTGCCGAACAGGGACGCCCCGTAGTTCTCGAACAGGCCGATGACCAGACCGCCGAGCAGGGCGCCGCGCAGGTTGCCGATGCCGCCGAGGACGGCCGCGGTGAACGCCGCGATGCCGAGGTTGAAGCCGGCGTCAAACCGGGTGTCGCCGATCTTGAGGACGTACATGACCGCGGCGATCCCGGCCATCAGACCGCCGAGCAGGAAGACGAGCGAGATGGCCCGGTCCTTATTCACGCCCATCAGGGCCGCGCTGTCCGGGTTCTGCGCCACGGCCCGGACGCCGCGACCGAGCCGGGTCCGGTTCACGAAGCGGTCCAGGGCGAGCATCATGACCAGCGCCAGCACGATGATCAGGATCTGCAGGTTCGTGATCGTGGTGTTCCCGAAGTGGACGACCGTGGCGGGGTGGATCAGCGGCGGGACGCCGCGGATGTTCCGGTGGGTCGCCACGCCGACCGCCTCGGAGATGACGATCGAGGCGCCGATAGCCGTGATCAGGAAGGCGAGCGGCGGCGCGTTGCGCCGGCGCAGCGGTCGGTATGCGACCAGCTCGACGCAGATCGCCGTGACGCCGGAGATGAGAGCCGCCGCGAGGATACCGAGCGCGAGGTAGCCGACGACCGCGCCCGTGCCCGGCGTTGGCGAGTTCTGATCCAGCCCGAAGATCCCCCAGGTGATCAGGGCGGCGTATGTGCCGACCATGAAGACCTCGGAGTGGGCAAAGTTGATGAGGCGGAGGACCCCGTA
>DASXRB010000687.1:0-6802 GCA_036506875.1 Kribbellaceae bacterium
CGCCGCCGGTGGCAGGGGTGTGGGCGGCGTGACGGGGGACGCGGACGCCTCGGCCGGGCGCGGCATGGTGCCGGTGGTGAAGTCGTAGCCGCACGACTCGCAGAACAGCGCGTCCGGGGTCGCGTCCTCACCGCAGTTCGGGCAGTCCTTGGCCGTGGCCGGCGGCTGAGCCTCGGCCGCAGCGGCGCCCTCGGCGCCGCCCGGGCCCGCCGTCGTACCGGAGCCCGCGGTCCCGGCGGCCGGGGTGCCGCCGCCCGCCGCGATGGGAGCGCCGCAGGTGTCGCAGTAGTCGTCCGCGGTCGAGGTGTGGCCGTTCGGGCAGGTCGAGGTCACTTCTTCACCCTGGTGGTCTTGGTGGAGGCCGTGTCGAGCTCCATCTCGGCGAGCTTGTCCACAGTCTTGCGCAACCGGACCGTACCCGTGGCCGGGTCGTCGATCTCGACCACCTTGCGAAGCCGGGTGGTGGCCTCCTCGTTGCCGGTCTCGGCCGCGAGCTGGACGGCCCGGCCGAGCCGCGTCGTCGCGGTCGCGGTGTCGCCCGCGGCCTTGGCCGCCAGGCCCTCCTGGATCGCCTCGGCCAGCTCGGTCTGGCCGGTGTAGTGCGCGACCTCCGGGCTGATCCGGGTGGTCAGGGTGTCGTCGTTGGACCACATCGCCTTCACGAGGCTCTGCGCCACGGTCTGGTCGGCGACGGCGAGCTGGACCCGCGCGGCGAGCTGCTCCTGGCCGACCGCCTTCGCGGCCAGCCGGACCGCGACGTGGTAGTCGCGCGACTCGTCACCCCAGGCGCCGGTCGGGTACGCGCCGGTCAGCGGGTTCAGCTCCTGCCGCCGCGCGGTCAGGTCCTCGACGGTCGGGGCGACCTGGCGGACGAACAGCACCTGCGCGCCCTGCGGCGCCCACACCCGCAGCTGCGCGTCGGCGATACCGCGGCCCATCGCGCGCTGCATGATCGCCTCGAACTCCGACTCCAGCTGGTCCGGGCTCGGGATGATGTCGACGGTGCCGAGCAGCGCCGTGGCGATCCGTCGTACCTCGTCGACCACCCAGTTCACGCCGACGCCGCGGCAGTCGGCCTGGAACCGGCCGCGGACCGCCTCGATGTTCGCGGTCAGCTGCTCCGGGGTCTCGTGCTGGTTCTCGCCGTCGGTGAGCAGGATCGCGTGCTTCTGGGTCAGCGACGGCACCGTGGAGAAGACCTGGTCGGCCAGCCGCAGCCAGGTGCCCATCGCCGTGCCGCCGTCGGCGTAGAACCGCGCGACCGCGTCCTTGGCCGCCAGCCGCGCGTTCGCGTCCATCCGCACCATCCCCGGCTCCCGGCTCGGCGGGAACGCCAGCCGTGCCTCGTGGTTGCCGGAGATCACCGCGAACCAGGTGCCGTCCAGGATCTGGTCGAGCGCGGCGGCCGCGGCCTGGCCGGCGGCGGCGACGCCCTCGGCCCGCATCGAGCCGGAGGTGTCGACGATGACGATCTCGCCGGCGTCACCGGACTGTCCCGCCTGGCCGGCTCCGCTGCAGGTGATCGTGACGATCGCGTGCACGTCGGTGCCGCCGTCGGGCAGGAACTCGTTCTGGAACACGGAAGCGGTGAAGTCGGCCATCAGACGGCACCTTCCTGGGTGGTGGTTTCGGTGATGCGGGCCAGCGCGGCGGTGATGTTGTCCTGGCCGCCCCGGTCGTTGGCGAAGGCGACCAGGCCCTCGGCCGTGGCCAGTGGGTCCCCGCCGCTCTCGGAGGCGGTACGACGGACGAGCGCGGCGATGTCGGCCGCCTCGGAGCAGTAGTTCCACAGGCCGTCGGAGCACAGCAGCAGCCAGCCCGGGCCCCCCGGCGTGACGGCTGTGGCGCGCGGTGCGTGCGGGGGAGCGTCGGCGCCGAGCCAGCGGGTGATCGCGTGCGCCTGCGGGCCGTGCTCGGCCTGCTCGCGCGGCACCCCGGCCTCGATCTGGTCGGCGGCGAACGAGTCGTCCCGGCCGAGCATCACGGGCTCGCCGGCGTCGGGCAGCCAGTACGCCCGGCTGTCGCCGACGTTGCCCGCCACGATCAGGTCGCGCTCGACCACGGCGGCGACGAACGTGCAGGACGGCGGGTTGCCCGCGGCGTCCGGCCGGGTGCTGTCCAGGACCGCGTCGTTGGCCGCGTCGGCGGCGGCGGCCAGCCGGGCCAGGACCGCGCTCACCCGGGACGACGCGATGCCCAGGCCCTGGGCGTTCGAGGTGTCCAGCACGTCCCGGGCGGCGCGGGCGGCCGCCATGCTGGCGATGTCGGAGTCGGTCGCGGTGGTGACGCCGTCGCACACCACGAGCACGGCCCGGCCGTCGCCGGCGGCGAGCGCCATCGCGTCCTCGTTGCGGGTGTGCCGGATGCCGCGGTCGCACGCCCCGGCGACCCACGGGGCGGGCTGCTCGGTGAAGTGGTCGCGGGGGTTCGGCGCCTTCGCGCCGCAGGTCTGGCAGTACCCGTCGGCGGCGAACGTCCCGCCGCACGCCGGGCAGGTGGACGGCGTGGCATCCGGTACGACGGGCTGCGCCACCGCCATCTCGACCGTGGCCTCACCGGCTGTCGCGGCGGTCTGCGGCAGGTCGCTTCCACAGGCCTCGCAGAACTGCCAGTCCGGCCCGATCGCCGCACCGCACGACGGGCACGTCACGGCCTGCGCCGCGTCGCCGCCGGCCGTCGTACTCGCCTCGGTCACCGGAAGGTCCATGCCCGTACTCCGTTCGCCAGGTCGACCAGCCGGATCCGTTCCGCGCGGTCAGGGGTGTGTCCGGCCAGGTCGCGGTACGCCGCCTCGAGGCCGTCCCGCAGCGGCTGCTCCGCGGCCGGGTGGCCGCCGATCACCACGTCGGTCCGCGGTCCGTTCGCGAGCACCTCGCGCAGCGCCGCGCCGTACACCTCGACCGACAGGTTCGCGCGGTCCACCGGGTCGATGGTGAGCGCGTCCACGCTGCGCATCGCGTCCGCGAGCGCCGGCAGCCCGCCGCCGGACGCGGCGAGCACGGACGCCCGGTGCCGCCGTGCGGTCACGTAGGCGCCGCTGGTGCGCGGCACCAGGTCGAGCGCGGAGACCGAGCCGGGCACGTCACCGCGCGAGGTGCGGATCCGGGCCAGGCCGAACGCGGCCGGCGCGACGAAGTTCGCGTCGGTGCGCGAGCAGGTCACGTACAGCCCCTCGGCGACGTCGAGCTCACCGCTGGCCTCACAGGCCAGGGCCAGCGCCAGCTTCGGCGCCAGCTCGCCCGGCACCTGCCCGTAGACGGCGTTGAACGACGCCTGCGCGCCCTTCGCGTCACCCGCGGCGAGCGCGGACAGCCCGGACATCCAGACCGCCCGCCACTCCCACGGGTCGTCGGCGAGCAGCTGGCTCACCGCGTCGTCCAGCACCTGCGGCAGCCCGGCCTCCAGCGCCGCGCGGGCCGACGCCAGCGTCACCTCGGGGGTGCGTTGCGGCGCGTTCTGCAGCAGCCGCAGCCGGTCGTTCGGGTCCTCGGCGCCGAGCGCGTGCAGCCAGCCGTCCATCGGGTCGTGCTCGTCGGGACGCAGCACCGGCAGGTCGCGCCAGTCCAGGTTCGCGTCGGTCACCGTCGGCGCCTTGAACAGCAGCGACGACACCGAGTTCGTGTACGCCTTCGACTCCGGCTTCATCGCCACGACCTCGCGCAGCACGCCGAGCAGCTGGACCCGCAGCTCGTCGGCGGACACGAACCGGTCCGCCGGGTCCGGCGCGCAGGCCTTGGCCAGCAGCCGGTACAGCGCGTCGTACTCCTGGAACAGCGGGGTGTCCGACACCGGCGGCAGCGACGCGACGTACGTCGACTGGTAGCCGCGGAACTCCATGCACAGCACCGCGAGGGTGCGCCCGATCGTGTAGATGTCGGACGCCACCGACGGCCCGACGTCCGGCACCTCCGGCGCCTGGTAGCCGGTGGTGCCGTAGATGGCGCTGTCCAGGTCGTCGACCCGGCGCACGCCGCCGAGGTCGATCAGCTTGACCGCGTCGCCGACCTGGATGATGTTGTCCGGCTTGAAGTCGCAGTACACCAGCCCGAGGTCGTGCAGGTACTGGAACGCGGGCAGGATCTCCAGAATGTAGGCGATCGCCTGGTCCACCGGCAGCGGGTCGTAGACCCCGTTGTTCGCCCTCATCCTCGTCTTGAGCAACGACTTCAGCGAGGTGCCGCCGACGTACTCCATCACGATGTAGCCGGCGCCCTCGTGCTGGACGAAGTTGTAGATCTCGACGACCAGCGGGTGCTCGACCCGGGCCAGGAACTGCCGCTCCGCGATCGCGGCCTCGACCGCGTCCGGGTCCTCGGAGTTCAGCAGGCCCTTGAGCACCACCCAGCGGTCGGACACGTTCTTGTCCCGGGCCACGTAGATCCAGCCCAGGCCGCCGTGCGCCAGGCAGCCCGCCACCTCGTACTGCCCGGCGACCAGGTCGCCCGCCTTCAGCTTCGGCGAGAACGAGAACGGGTTGCGGCACTTCGGGCAGAAGCCGTCGGTGCGGCCGGGGTGACCGGCGCGCGACCGGCCGACCGGGTTGCCGCAGGACGGGCAGAACCGGCGGTCCTCCGGGACCTGCGGATCCTTCATGATCGCGTCGCCGGCGTCGATCGCCGGGAGCGGCGGCACCGTGGTCAGGCCGGCGCCGAGCCGGGCGCCGCGCAGCCGGGTGGACGAGGTGCCGACCCGGCGGGTGATCTTGGTACCGGCCTTGGTGCGGGCGGACCCGATCGGCGCGGACGCCAGCCGGTTCGAGGCGCGCGACACCGACGACGGGCTGCTGGACGCGCCCGCGGGCTGGGCGGCGTCGACGTCCGGCGCCGCGGCCGGACCGCCGGGGGAGCCGCAGATGTCGCAGTACCCGTCGAGGATGGTGCCGGTGCAGCCGGGCTGGCTGCAGGCGATCGTCGTACTCACTGGGTCCCTCCCTGGGAGGCGAGATAGGCCTGGTACGCCGCGACCAGGGCGGTCAGCCGGACCAGGTCGACGGGCTCGGCGGCCAGTACGGCGCGAGCCCGGTCGTAGAGCAGTGTCAGGTCCTCGTTGTCACCCGTCGCCCGGGCCTTGGCCTGGTAGGCGTCCAACCGGCCGGCCAGCTCGTCACGCCGCTGCAGCGCCGCGGCGTACGTCGTCTGCGCCTGCGTCAGCGCCCGCGACACCGTCTCCAGCCGGGCCAGGTAGGCGTCCACGTCCGCGGGTGCCGTGGGCACCGGCCCCAGGGCGGTGACGTCCGGTACGGCGAGACGCGGCGCCGGCTTCACCAGGGTCACGCAGCGCGCCGCCAGGTCGCGGATCGCGTCGCCGCGGGCCTTCAGCTCGGCCTGGAGCGATCGCGCCTTCGCCGCGTCGGCGGCGTCCTCGCGACGCCGGGCGGACGCCACGATCAGGTCTCGCTCGGTCCGGGCGGCGTCGGCCTCCAGCGGCCCGACCAGCCCGCCGACGTCGGCACCGCGCTTGGCGCGGTCGACCAGGTCGGTGACCCGGCGGTCCAGCTTGTCGAGGTCGTCGGCCGCCTCGGCCCGGGTGCCGGCCGGCTCGCGGTCGACCAGGTCGCGGATCCGCTCCACGGTGGCGCGCAGCTGCTTGGCGCGGGCGGCGATGTCGGCGTCGCCGGGGGACAGCGCCAGCCGGGCCCGCAGGGTCGCGGCCAGCGCGTCGGACAGCTTACACGCCTCCGGCAGCGACACCGCGAGGCCGCCGGTCGCCGCGGTCGCGTCCAGCCGGCCCCAGATCAGCGCGGCCATCCGCTCCCGCTCGGCGGCGCCGACCCGGCCGGAGTCCCAGGTCGCCAGCAGCAGGTCGTGCCGGTCCGCGACCGCCTTCCACAACGCCATCGACAGCATCACGTCGTCGGTCAGGTCCTGGCTGTCAGGAGACTGCAGCGCGGCCGCGTCGAGCTCGTCGAGCTCCAGCTTGCGCTGGTCGCGCCACCGGCCGAGCGCGTCGAGGTAGCGCAGCGCCTCCTCGGCGGACAGCGCCACGCCCATCCGGCCGGGGGCCTCCGGCGCGACGGCGGTGGACCCGGTCGTGATCACTCCGACCGCCCGTAGACCGGTTTGGGCGGTGCCGGGGCCGGGCCGAGGTCGGCCGCCAGCCAGCGGTCGTACGCCTTCTTCCACTGCCCGTCGGCCTTGGCGTCCTCGAGCACCTTGTTGACGAACCGGACGAACTCCGGATGGGTCTTGGCGATCCCGAGGCCGTACGGCTCGGCGGTGAACGCCTTCGCCTTGGTCACCTTCGCGTACGGGTCCTGCGCGGCCAGACCCGCCAGCACCGTGTCGTCGCCAGTGATCGCGTCGACCTTGCCCTGCTGGAACATCACCAGGCAGCCGGTGTGCGTGTCGGCGCCCACTTTGATCACGTCCGGGAACTCGGCCAGGTTGTCCATGCTGGTCGACCCGTTCGGCGCGCAGACCCGCTTCCCGGACAGGTCGGGGAGGGTCTCGGCCTTGGACTTCGACTGCACCAAGACCTTCTGGCCCGAGTGGTAGTACTCGGCGGAGAACGCGATCTGCTCCCAGCGGGCGCAGTTGATCGTCATGTTCCGCGCGACGATGTCGACGGTGCCCTCGGTGAGCGACGGGATGCGCTGCGCGGCGGTGATCACCCTGAGCTCGATGTGGCCCGGGCTGCCGAAGATCGCGGTCGAGACGAGCTTCAGCATCTCGATGTCGAAGCCCTCGATCTGGCCGGAGACCGGGTTCCGCGCGCCGAGCAGCAGGGTGTCTGCGGAGACACCGGCGATCAGCCGGCCGCGGACCTGGATCTTCTTCATGTAGGTGCCCGCATCCATGGCGCC
>DASXRB010000688.1:0-3492 GCA_036506875.1 Kribbellaceae bacterium
GTCGTTGCCGACGGCACCGAAGCCGTGGTGCTGCCGCTGCTGCTGAGCGGCGGGTACCACGTGCACGTCGACATCGCCGCCGTCCGCGGACCGGGCGTGGTCGCCGCCGGGGCGCTCGGGCCGCACGAGCTGCTGGCCGAGGTGCTCGCCGACCGCCTCGGCGACTGCATGGCCGGCGCCGCCGACCGTGTCGTCCTCGCCGCGGCCGGTTCCTCGGACCGCCGTGCGCTGCTGGACTGCGAGCTGACCGCCGGACTGCTCGCGGACCGCGCCGGGGTCCCGGTCGAGGTCGGGTACGTCTCAGGCGCCGGTCCGCGCCTCGCCGCCGTCCTCGCCCGGCAGCCCGGCCGGGTGGCGGTCGCGACCTACCTGCTCGCACCCGGCGCCTTCGCCGACCACGTGCGGAGGATCGCTGTCCGGGCCGGAGCCATCGGCTGCTCCGGGCCGATCGGCGCGGACCCGCGCGTCGCGGAGGTCGCGCTGGCCCGCTACGACGAGGCGGTCCGGCAGCGGGCGACGATCCCCGCCTGACACCGGCGCACGAGGCGGCGTCACACCTTGAGCCGCGCTGCCCGGGTCAGCAGGTAGTCCCGCTCCGGCAGGCTCGTCGTACGACGAGCCGCCGCACGGTAGTGCGCGACCGCTACCGGAAGGTCTCCGAGCAGCTCGAACAGATGCCCTCGTACGGCGTCCAGCCGGTAGTGCCCCGGCAGCTGCTCGTCCAGCGGCGACATCAGCTCCAGGCCCGCGGCCGGGCCGTGCACCATCGCCGTCGCGACGGCACGGTTGAGCGCCACCATCGGGTTGCCGGACAGCCGCTCCAGCAGCTCGTACAGCCCGAGGATCTGCTCCCAGTCGGTGTCCTCGGCCCGCTCCGCGGTGTCGTGCAGGGCCGCGATCGCCGCCTGCAGCTGGTACTCGCCGATCACCCCCGCCGACATCGCCCGCGCGGTCAGCGTCACGCCCTCGCCGATCAGCTCCCGGTCCCACGTCGAGCGGTCCTGCTCGGCCAGCGGCACCAGCTCGCCGACCGCCCCGGCCCTGGCCGGCCGCCGCGCGTCGGTCAGCAGCATCAGCGCCAGCAGCCCCGTGACCTCGCCGTGGTCCGGTAGCAGCGCGTGCACGGCGCGGGTGAGCCGGATCGCCTCACCGGACAGGTCGGTGCGCGCGAGCTCGGCGCCCGACGTAGTGGCGTACCCCTCGTTGAACACCAGGTAGAGCACGTGCAGCACCGATCGCAGCCGCTCGTCCCGCTCGGCGTCCACCGGCGGCTCGAAGGTGGCGCCGGCCGCCGTGATCTTCTGCTTCGCCCGGCTGATCCGCTGCGCCATCGTCGCCTCCGGCACCAGGAACGCCCGGGCGATCTCGGCGGTGGTCAGACCGCCGACCGCGCGCAGTGTCAGCGCCACCGCCGAGGCCGGTGTCAGCGCCGGGTGGCAGCACAGGAACAGCAGCGTCAGCGTGTCGTCGCGGTCGGGTACGTCGACCGCCGGGGTCTCTCGGGACGCGGCCAGCTCCTCGCGCCGGCGACGCGCCTGCTCACTGCGGTAGAGGTCGGTCAGGCGTCGTACCGCCGCCTGGATCAGCCACCCGCGCGGGTTGTCCGGCAAGCCATCGGACGGCCAGTGCCGGGCGGCCGCGAGCAGCGCCTCCTGGAGCGCGTCCTCCGCGCTGTCGAAGTCGCGGTACCGGCGCACGAGCACGCCGAGGACCTGCGGCGCCAGCTCGCGCAGCAGGTCCTCGACAGCGGGGGTCGTCCTCACCGCGGTGTCACAGCTCGGTGCCCGGCAGCGGGCCCATCAGCTGGCGCACCTCGATCGCCTGACCGAGCGGCTTCCCGCCCGGACCCGGCGCGGCCGACACCAGCCCGGCGATCTCCAGCGCGCGCCCCTCGGACTCCACGTCGACCAGCTGGTAGCCGGCGAGCAGCTCCTTCACCTCCGGGAACGGCCCGTCGGTCACCACCGGGGCGGTGCCGTCGGATGTCACGACCTTGGCCAGGTCCGGCCCGGTCAGCGCCTGCCCGTCGATCAGCTCACCGTTCTCGATGAGCTGCCGGTTCAGGTCCTTCAGGTAGGCGATGTGCGCCTCGATCTCGGCCGGGTCCCAGTTCGTCATCGGCTCGACGCCCTCGGGCCCGGCGTACTTCGTCAGCAGCAGGAACTTCGTCATCACGGCTCCTTGTCGTCTCCGCGCCCATTCTGGGCGCTCTCACTGTCAGGACGGAGCCGGTCGCGCGTCCTCGACACGGTCCTGGCAGGTCGTTCGGGGCCGTGCGGGGGCTAGCCTGCGGAACTGGGGGACGGCGGGCGAGCAGAGGAGTGGACCGATGACGTCGAGTGAGCTGCTGGCGGACGGTTTCGGCCGGATCCGCGAGGTCGTGCACGAGATCGTCGACGGGCTGGACGAGGACACGCTGGCGTTCCGGCCGGCGGGCCGCACCGGCCGGCGCGCCAACTCGATCGCTTGGCTGGTGTGGCACCTGACCCGCATCCAGGACGACCACGTCGCCGACGTCGCAGGGACCGACCAGGTGTACGACGGCGGCTGGGCGGACCGGCTCGGGCTGCCGTTCGACCCGGCCGACACCGGCTACGGGCACACCGACGAGGAGGTCGACGCGGTCCGGGTCCCGGGCGGGCTGCTGATCGGCTACCACGACGCCGTCTACACGCGGACGGTCGAGTACGTCGGTGGCCTGACCGACGCCGACCTGCCCAGGGTCGTCGACCGCCGGTGGAACCCGCCGGTCACCCTCGCCGTACGGCTGGTCAGCGTCATCTCCGACGACCTCCAGCACGCCGGGCAGGCGGCGTACGTCCGCGGCCTGCTCTGAATCCTGCGTTCCGCCGGGCTACGAGGTGCGGCCGAGCACCCGGCCGCCGACGGTGTCGCGGCAGACCTCGACCGAGTAGGCCATCAGCGCGCCGGCCTGGGCGTCGCGGAAGTGGCGCTGGATCGGTGACGTGCGCAGGAACCCGCTGCCGCCGCCGACCCGCACGCCCAGCTCGGCGACCCGCTTGGCGACCTGGTTGGCGTAGAGCTTGGCCTCCACCGCGGCGTCCGTCGCACCCGGGTCGCCCTGGGCCGTCGGCGAGCAGCGCGTTCACCAGGAAGTGGTCGGCGATCTCGCACCCGGACACGAACCGCTTCGCGCCGTCCAGCGCGTAGCCGCCCTCGACAGGCTCGACGGTCTGCAGCGGGAACAGGAACAGGTTCCCGCCGGTCGGCTCGGACAGCGCGTTCGCGAACCGCCTGCCCGCGGTGACCTCCGCCGCGTAGAAGGCGGCCATCTCCGGCCTGGTGTACCGCACCAGCGTCAGGGCCGCCCCCAGGTGCATCAGCCAGATGCAGGCCGTCGACGGGCACGCCTTGCCGATGATCCGCAGGATCTCGCCGAGTGTCTGGAACGACAGCCCGGCTCCGCCGTGCTCGCTCGGCAGAGTGGGGACATCGAACGGGGACGGAGCCATGCGGCCCAGGCTATGCAGC
>DASXRB010000689.1:0-22728 GCA_036506875.1 Kribbellaceae bacterium
GCCGGGATCGCGGTGACCGGGTCGGTGGTGCGGGTGACCGGGTCGGGTCTGGGCTGCCCGACCTGGCCGGAGTGCTTCCCCGGCAGCATGACCCCGGTCCGCCGCGAGGCCGCCGAGCCGACCCGCGTCCGGACTCCGGTCGCCGTCTGAGACCGACAATCGCCGAGCCCGGCGTGCGGACCTCCCGGTCCGACCGCCGGGCTCGGCATTTCGATTCATGACGTCCGGACGTCTCGATGGCCTTAGTCAAGGGCCCAGCATGGTTCACCATCCAGCACGCCAGGAGGCTGGTGCCGAAGCTCCTCGGCCAGGGTGAGGGTCGAGGGGATCGGCGTGGTGCCGGTCAGAGCGTTCAGCACGGTGAGCATGTCCCTGGCCGCGGCCACATCGTGAACCCGCACGATCTGGTCGGGCACGTGGCTCATGGCGGCCAGAGCGCCGAGTGTGCCGGCGTCGCGGCCGGCGGGCGGTTGCCCGGTGAGCGCGCCGATGAAGTCCTTTCGAGACAGTGCAAGCAGGACCGGATAGCCGAGCGCGACGACGTGGTGGATGTTGCGCAGCAGCTCGATGGTCTGGGCCGGTGTCTTGGTGAAGTCGGGTCCAGGATCGACGATGATCGACTGCTCGGCGACGCCGAGTTCGATCGCGGTCTCGGCCCGTTGGGCGAGAAATGCGGCGGCCTCGACGGTGACGTCCGCGTACAGCCCAGGGTCCTGCCGGCGCGTCAGCGGCGGAGCCGTGGTGTGCATGATGATCAAGGCCGCGCCATGTCGGGCACACGCCACCGCGATGGCGGGATCCAGCAGGCCCGAGACGTCGTTGATGATATGGGCGCCCGCGCCCAGCGCCGCCTCGGCAACCTCGATCTTGAAGGTGTCCACCGACAGCAGGATCCGCGGATCGGCCCGGACAAGCTCGCGAATCACCGGCACGACCGCGGCGATCTCGGCATCCGCGTCGACCGGGCGACGTCCGGTGATGCTGGACTGGGCGCCGACGTCGATGATTCGGGCGCCGCTCGCGATCATCGAAAGGGCTCGGTCGAGCGCCGCATCGGTCGAGCGCGGCCCGGGGTCGGAGAACGAGTCGGGATTGAGGTTCAGGATCCCCATGAGCAGCGGTGTCGACCAGGTCACCTGCACGTCCCTGGCCCGCAGGACGGTCATCTGGCGCACTGTAGCCCGCTCGGAGCGCGAGCCGCTGCCCGATCGCCGAGGCTACGGTCGTTACCTTAAGTCGTGAGTGGCAAATGGTGTTCTGACACCATTTGCCACTCACGGGCGGGGTTACCGGCCCCGCCAGACCGGCTGCCGCTTCTCGGCGAACGCCGTTGCGCCTTCGCGGGCGTCCTCGGACGCGAACACCGGTTGCATGATCTCGTTCTGCCGGTCCCAACCCTCCGCGATGGTCCAGTCGGCGCTGGACCGGGCGATCTGCTTGGTCGCCATCACGGCGAGCGGACCGTTCTGCGCGATCCGCTCGGCGAGCTCGAGCGCGGCCCCGACCGCCTGACCCTCGTCCACGACGCGGTTCACCAGGCCCAGCTCAGCGGCCCGTGGCGCGTCGACCGGGTCGCCGGTGAGCAGCAGCTCCAACGCCAGGGCCTGCGGTATCCGCCGGGTCAGCAGCAGCGCCGCCCCGCCGCCGGCGACCAGCGACCGCGTGACCTCGGGCACGCCGAAGCGCGCCGTGCGGGCCGCGACGACCAGGTCGCAGGCCAGCAGCAGCTCGAACCCCCCGGCCAGCGCCCATCCCTCGACGGCACCGATCAACGGCTTGCGTGGCGGGGTCATCGTGATGCCGCAGAGCCCCCGTCCCTCGATCGCCGGGCTCTCGCCGGCGAGGAACGCCTTGAGGTCCATTCCCGCCGAGAACGTGCCGCCGGCCCCGGTCAGCACTCCCACCCGCAGCTCGTCCGCCGAGTCCAGTTCGTCCACCGCGGCGGCCACCGCGCGGGCGACACCGCCATTCAGGGCGTTGCGCGCGGCCGGCCGGTTGATGGTGACGAGCTGGACCGATCCGCGGCGCTCCACCAGCACCTCATCAGACATGACGTCTCCTCCCAGCACCGCCGCCGGTGGCGCCTACGCTCTCACACTGGGTGCTGGAGCCGGCATACCTACGCCGTCGATCCAGGTAGCGAATTAGGTACTCATCCCGATGGCCCGCATCCGGCCGACGGGCAGTCTCGAAGAACCAGGACGACAACCCGCCGCCCGCCATCATTGGAAGCGTAGGTGCGTCATGTGCCAGCACCAGCCGCCTTGCCCGCCGGCCGATTCTCCGAACCGGCACTACGCCAAGATCGTCGTCGAGCATTGGATCCAGGGCTGGTGCCGACTGTGCAACGGCGTCGTGCTCTTCGATGACGGCGGCGAGCTCGTGTGGGACCTGCACACGGCTCGCGCGCTGACCGCCTCGGTGTCCGCGGCCTAGTTACTACCTCTCGGACGACATCCGGTTCGATAGTTACTGAGGCGATTCAGGCTCGACACCTGAAGCGCCGTGCACACGGTGGGCTGGACGGCGCACACAACGCCACCTAGCGTGAGATCGCCATGGCCGTGTCCACGTTGCGGCGGCTGGGGGGCAACCTGCCCGTCGAGCTGACCAGCTTCATCGGGCGGCGACGGGAGATCGCCGAGGTGAAGCGGTTGCTGGCGGTCGCCCGGCTGGTGACGCTGACCGGCATCGGGGGTATCGGTAAGACCCGCCTTGCGGTGCGGGTGGCGGCGGAGACGCGGCGGGTGTTTGCCGACGGGGTGTGGCTGGTCGAGCTGGCGGCGCTGGGCGATCCGGCCTTGGTGCCGGCCACGGTCGGGCGGGCGCTCGGTCTGCGCGATGAGTCGAAGGGTGCGGTGACCCGGCTGTTGTCGTCCTGGCTGGCGGATCGGCATCTGTTGCTGGTGTTGGACAATTGCGAGCAGGTGGTCGACGCGTGTGCGGTGTTGTTGGACGAGCTGTTGCGGGTGGCTTCGGATCTGCGGGTGTTGGCCACTTCCCGGCAGCCGCTTGGCGTTGCGGGTGAGCAGGAGTACCGGGTGCCGGCGTTGGCGCTGCCGGCACTGGACGAGCCGGTGCCGGGCCCGCGGTTGCTGATGCAGTCCGAGGCGGTGAGCCTGTTCACCGAGCGGGCGCGGGCGGTCGCCCCGGGGTTTGTGGTGACCGAGGACAATCACCGGGCGGTGTTGCAGCTGGCGCACCGGCTGGATGGGATTCCGTTGGCGTTGGAGTTGGCGGCGGCCCGGTTGAAGGTGCTGTCACCGGAGCAGATCGTGGGCCGGTTGGACGACCGGTTCGGCCTGCTCCGCTCGGGTAATCGGGGCGCCGCGCCGCGGCAGCGGAGTCTGCAGGCGTTGGTGGACTGGAGCTTCGCGCTGTGCTCGGCCGGCGAGCGGACGCTGTGGGCCCGGCTGAGCGTGTTCCCGAGGGATTTCGACGTCGACGCGGCCGAGGAGATCTGTTCCGACGAGCGCATCCCCCGCGCCGCGGTGCTCGACCTGCTCGCTGGCCTGGTCGACAAGTCGGTGCTGAGCACCGACGGCGCCGGCCCGCGGGTGCGCTACTGGCTGCCGGAGACCCTGCACGCGTACGGCCGGGCGCGGTTGGCTGCCAGCGGCGAGGAGATGTCGCTGCGTCGTCGGCACCGCGGGTACTACCGGCGGCTGGCCGTGCAATCCATGAAGGAATGGTTCGGTCCCGATCAGCTGCACTGGGTTTCCCGGCTGCACGCCGAGCACCTGAACGTACGAACGGCCTTGGAGAACTGCCTCGCCGAGCCGGATGGAGTGTCCGAGGCGCTGGCGATGGTGCCCGCCCTGCACACCTACTGGTTCGTCACCGGCTCGGTCGGCGAGGGACGGCGCTTCATCGCCAAACTGCTCGACGCGCACCGTGAACCCTCGGCAGGCCGCGCCGACGCTCTCGCGGTCGCGAGCTGGCTCGCCGCCAACCAGGGCGACGTCGATGCCGCGGAGGCGACCAGCGCGCAAGCCCAACGGCTGGCCAGGCAATACGGGTCCGTCCAGAGGTTCGTTCGAGCCACCCTCACCTGCGCGATGGCGGCGATGCTTCGTGGCGACCGCGACCGGGCTGCCGAGCTGTTCCAGGACGTGCTCGACCAGAGCCGCGCCATCGGCGACGACCTGGGCGCCGTCAGCTCGGCCGATCGGCTCGCCCAGTTGGCGTGGCTTTCCGGAGATGTGGACAAGGCGGTGGCCCTGCTCCGGGAAGCATTGGCGATCAGCGAGCGGCACGGTGAGTCGTGGCGGAAAGCGGAGACGCTGCTGAGCCTCGGCATCGCCCGGTGGCAGCAAGGACATGTCGAGGACGCCGGCGAACACATCCGGGCGAGCCTGGCCATCCAGGCGCGCTTCCACAACCACGTCGGGATCGCGCAGTGTCTGGAGGCGCTGGCCTGGATCGCCGCGACCATCTCGGACCACGAGCGCGCTGCTTGCCTCCTGGGAGCAGCGCACGCCACCTGGCACGGGGTGGTCGCGAGCCTGTTCCCCCACCTCGCGGAGTTCCACGATCGGTGCCTGGCCCAGGCCCGCGCCGCACTCGGCGACCGCCTGTTCAGAGCCACCCATCGCCGCGGCGATGAACTACCGCTGGTCGACGCCGTGCACTACGCCCTGTCAACCAAGGCACCGCCCGCCAGCACCAACACCGACGAAAAGGATGCGCTCACCCGGCGCGAGCGCGAGATCGCCGGCCTGGTCGCCGAAGGGCTCAGCAACCGGCAGATCGCAGCCAAGCTCATGATCTCCCAGCGGACCGCGGAGGGACACGTAGAGCACATCCTCACCAAGCTGGGCTTCACCTCACGAGCGCAGATCGCCTCCTGGGACGCAGCCCACCGACCGTAGCCAAGGTCACCGCCGACATCGCTCGAGAGGGTTGCCTCTCGCCGGGTCTGCTATATAGTTAACTAGGTAATCTTATTCTTCTCTTTGGGTGGACCCGCGTGGCAACCAGATCGAGTGCCGTTCCAGCGTCCTCGGTAGGCGCGACGGCGGTGCTGGCCGACTGGGTGCACGGAATGCAGTGGACCGAGCTCGGCAGCGACGTCGCGCACCAGACCAGACGGTTGCTACTCGACCACCTGTCGTCGGCGGTCGTCGGCGCGTGCACCGATGTCGCGCGCGCGGTGCGTGGCGTCGTCGCGGACATGTATCCCGGCAGCGACGCGTCGGTTGTCGGCGGTTGCCGGTCGTCCGCCGCCGGGGCGGCGTTGGCCAACGGCTCCGCCGCGCATGCCCTCGATATCGACGACGGCTACACCCCGGGCTCCGTGCATCCCTGCGCGCCGACACTTCCCGCGGTCCTCGCCGCTGCCGAGAGCTCCGGGGCCGACGCCGGCACGGTGCTGCGCGCGGTCGCCACCGCGGTCGAGGTGACGTGCCGGATCGCGCGCAGCGCCCACCCGGCCACCCGCGAAGCGGGCTTCCACAACACTGCGCTGGCGGGCGTGTTCGGCGCGGCGGCCGGGGTCTGCGTGGTGCTGGGCGTCGACCGGCCGACCGTTGCCTCCGCGCTCGGGGTGGCCGGCTCGCACTCCGGCGGCCTGTTCGAGTTCCTCGGCAGCGGCGGCGAGGTCAAGCGTCTGCACGCGGGCAAGGCCGCCCGCGACGGGCTGCTGTCCGTGCACTTGGCCCGCCGAGGCGTCACCGGCCCCGCCAGAGTGCTGGAGGGAACCAATGGCTACTTCCACGCCTTCGCCCGCGAGCGGTGGCGCCCGGACGCTTTGCTCGACGGGCTCGGCACGCGGTGGGCACTGCACGACACCTATGTGAAGGTCTACCCCTGCTGCCGGCACCTGCACTCCGCGGTCGACGCACTGCTGGATCTGCGGACCGAGCACGACCTCGACCCCGGCACCGTCACCGCGGTCCGCGTGGAGACCTACTCCGTCGCCGCGGAGCACGCGCACAAGCGGTTCGCGACCCACCTCGAGGCCCAGATGAGCCTGCCCTACGCCGTGGCGGTGAGCCTGCTCGACGGCCAGGTCGGCATGGCGCAGTTCGACGCCGCGCACCGGACGTCGCCTGCGGTGTCCGAGTTGGCCGAACGAGTGGAGGTCGTCGCGAGCGCGGAGTTCGACTCGCGGTATCCGCGCGAGCGCCCGGCCAGGGTGACCGTCCGCCGCGCTGGCCGCCCCGACCTCTGCCGCGAGGTCGACCAGCCCCGCGGCGAACCCAGCAGGCGGCTGGCGGACAAGGAGCTGGTCGCCAAGTTCCAGCAGCTGGCCGGCCCGGTCCTCGGGTCCGAGCGGGCCGATCGGGTCGTCGAGGCCGTCTGGGCATTCGACGACGTCGAGGCACTGATGTCCGAGCTGCGCGACACCGGAGAAGGGGGAAGTGGATGACCTCTGAGATGACCACCGAGATGACCGCAGACCAGGATCGGACGGCGTTCGCGCGGTCGGTCCGTGCGTTCGCCCGCGACCGGCTGGCCGCGGGGGCGCTCGAGCGGGCCCACGCGCCCGGCTACCCGTGGGACGTCGCAGCGCTGCTCGGCGAGCAGGGTCTGCTGGGTCTCACCGTGCCGGAAAGCGACGGCGGGCAGGGCGCGACGCTGCTGGACGCCGTCGTCGCCATCCAGGAGGTGGGCCTGGTCTGCCCCAAGAGCGCCGACGTGGTCCAGGCCGGCAACTTCGGCGCCCTGCGGACATTCACCGAGTACGCCAGCAACGAGCAGAAGGCGCGGTTCCTTCCCGACCTCCTGGCTGGGAAGGCGCTGCTCGGTCTGGCCATGAGCGAGCCGGAGGCGGGCTCGGCGGTCACCGACCTCACCACGACCGCCGAGCGCGACGGCGACGGCTACGTCGTCAACGGCACCAAGGTCTGGTCCACACACAGCGTGGAGGCATCGGTGTACCTCGTCTACGTGCGGTTCGGGCCAGGGGTCTCCGGCATCGGCTCCGTGCTGGTCGAGCGCGGCACCCCCGGCCTGGAGGTCGGAAAGCCGTCCACGTACATGAGCGGCGAGCAATGGAGCCCGCTCTACTTCGACAGCTGCCGCATCCCGGCGGACAACCTGCTGCTGGGCCCGGGCGGGTTCAAGAAGCAGATCCGCGGCTTCAACGTCGAACGGCTCGGCAACGCCGCCCGATCGCTCGCGCTGGGCCGGCTGGCGTTCACCATCGCCCGCGACCACGTGCTCCAGCGCGTGCAGTTCGGCCGCCCGCTCGCGGAGTTCCAGGGCATCCAGTGGAAGTTCGCGGAGGTGGCGGTGGCGCTGGAAGGCGCGCAGCTGCTGCTCGACCGCGCCGCCCGTCACGCCGCGGCTGGTCTCCCCTCGGCCTACGAGACGTCGGTGGCCAAGCTCGCGGCCAACCGAGCCGGGTTCCAGGCCGCCGACGAGGCGCTGCAGGTGATGGGAGCCATGGGGTACAGCACCGAAACGCTCGTCGAGTACTGCTTCCGGCGCACCAGGGGGTGGCTGATCGCGGGCGGGTCCACCGAGATCCTCAAGAACCGCATCGCCGAGGACGTCCTCGGCCGCCGCTTCAGCCAGCGGGTCTGAGGTGACCCCGACCAGGGTCCCGGTCGCGGGACCGAATCTCGCCGCCGCGCTGTTCGCGCCGCGCAGCGTCGCGCTGGTCGGTGCCTCCGCCGACCCGACCAAGGCGTCGTCGCGCCCGCTGGCCTTCCTGCGCCGCAGCGGATTCGCCGGCACGGTGTATCCGGTGAACGCCCGCGGCCATGCGGCAGGCGGCGAGCGGGTCTGGTCCTCGGTCACCGACCTGCCCGAGATCCCCGACCACGCGTTCCTCATGACGCCGACGGCCGTCACGGTGGAGGTCGTGGCGGAGTGCGGCCGGCTCGGGGTCCCGGTGGTGACGGTCCTGTCCAACGGCTTCGCCGAAGCGGGCCGCCACGGTGTCGCGCGGCAGCGCAGGCTCGCCGCGGTGGCCGCGCGCCACGGCACCCGCGTCCTCGGACCGAGCAGTCTCGGCCTGGTCAACACCCGCAACGGGTTGACCCTCACGGCCAATGCCGCCTTTGCCGAGCCCGACCTGCCCCGCGGCGGGATCTTCGTGGCCTCCCAGTCCGGCAGCCTCATCGGCGCGCTGCTCTCCCGCGGGGCGGCCAGCGGTGCGGCGTTCTCCCACCTGGTGTCCGTCGGTGGCGAGGTCGATCTCGGCGTCGGCGAGATCGGCTCGGCCGTCCTCGCCGACCCTGCCGTGACCGGCTTTCTGCTGTTCCTGGAAAACCTCCGCCACGCCGACGCACTGCGCGCGTTCGCGCTCAAGGCGGCCGAGCGCGGCAAGCCGGTGCTGGCCTACAAGCTGGGCCGATCCCGTGCCGGCGCGGCCCTCGCTCTGTCGCACACCGGATCGCTGGCCGGTGCCGACGACGTGGCCGACGCCTTCATCGCCGACTGCGGGATCGCCCGGGCCCACACCCTCGACGGACTGCTCGAAGGCCTGCCGCTGCTCGGGCGCACGCCCGTCACCGACGCCCCAGCCTCGGCCGCCCGCGTCGGCGTGGTCACGACCACGGGTGGCGGCGCCGCCATGGTGGTGGACCAGCTCGGCGTCCGCGGCGTGACAGTGGTCGGACCGTCGGCCCGCACGCTCGACGCGCTCGCGGCAGCGGGTGCCCCCGCCGCGCCGGGCGTGATCGCCGATCTCACCCTCGCCGGCACCCACTACGAGGTGATGTCGGCGGCGCTCGACGTGATGCTCGGATCCGGTGAGTTCGACCTCGTCATCACGGTCGTCGGGTCCTCGGCCCGGTCCCAGCCCGGCGCTGCGGTGCGCCCGATCATCGACCGGGCCGACCGATCAAGGGTGGCCGCGTTCGTCGTGCCGCATGCGCCGGAGGCACTCGCGATGCTCGCGCGCGCCGGGGTCCCGGCGTTCCGCACGCCGGAGTCGTGCGCCGATGCCATCGTCGCCGCGCTCGGGCGCAGGCCGCCGCGCCCGCGTGCGCTGCTCTCGCCTGCGCTGTTCTCGCCTGCGCCGGCTGGAGCGACCCGCCCGCTTGACGAGGCCGCGTCGTACGCGGTGCTGGCCGGCCTGGGGATCGCGGCTGCAGAGCATCGCGTGGTGCCGGTCGATGGACCGCACCTCGACCTCTCCGACCTCGCGTTTCCCGTCGCCGTGAAGGCATTGTCCGCCCAGCTCGGCCACAAGAGCGACGTGGGCGGTGTCGTGCTCGGCGTGCGCTCGCCAACGGACGTCGCCGCCGTTGCCCGCTCGCTCCGTGACCGGGTGGCCGCGCGCGGCGGGGTCGAGGTGCGCGAGGTGCTGGTCCAGTCGATGGCGGCCGGACTCGGCGAGGTGCTGGTCGGTTACAGGGTCGACCCAGATGTCGGGCCACTGGTCCTGGTGGCGGCGGGCGGCGTGCTGACCGAGGTCTACGCCGACCGCAGCCTGCGGCTCGCCCCCGTCGATCTGCGCACCGCGCACCGGATGCTCGACGAGGTGAAGGGCATCGCGGCGTTGCGTGGCCACCGCGGAGCGCCGGCGGGCGATCTCGACGCACTGGCCGAGCTCGTCGTCGCGCTGTCGGCGCTCGCCGCGCAGCCCGACGTGGTCGAGGCCGAGATCAACCCCGTACTGGTTCGCCCGGCCGGGCAGGGCGTCCTCGCCATTGACGCCGTCGTGCGGCTGCGCGGCGAGCCGGTGGTTCCCGACGCGAAGGAGAGCACACCGTGACCCGGCACCCCGAGCCACGCATGCTGATCGGCGGCCGCTGGACCCGCGGGTCCGGCACCGCAACCCGCCCGGTCGAGAACCCGGCGACCGGCGAGACCCTCACCGAGCTGCCGGTGGCCACCGCCGCCGACCTCGACGAGGCACTGGCCGCCGCGCAGCAGGGGCTGGCCGTCTGGCGCCGGACCTCGCCGGTCGAGCGGGGCCGCGTCCTGCGCGAGGCCGCGGGGCTGGTCCGCCAGCGCGTCGACACGATAGCCATGATGATCACGCTGGAGCTGGGCAAGCCGCTGGCCGAGTCCCGCACCGAGGTGCTGCTCGCGGCCGAGCACCTCGAGTGGGCCGCCGAGGAGGCCCGGCGCGGCTACGGCCGGGTGATTCCGGCCCGCGAGCCGGGCACGCTGCAGCACACCGTCGTCGAGCCGCTGGGTGTCGTCGCCGCGTTCGCGCCGTGGAACGCCCCGGCGGTGACTCCGTCGCGCAAGATCGGCGGGGCGCTGGCAGCTGGCTGCGCGATGGTCCTCAAGCCTGCGGAGGAGACACCGGCCGCGGCACTGCTGATGGCCGGGATGCTGCAGGAGGCCGGCCTGCCCGACGGCGTGCTGAACGTCGTCGTCGGTGACCCGCCGATGATCGGCCGTCACCTCGTGGCGTCGCCGGTGGTGAAGGCCGTGACGTTCACCGGGTCGACCGCCGTGGGCGCGGAGCTGAACGTCCTCGGTGCCGCCTCGATGACCCGAATGACGATGGAGCTCGGCGGCCACGCCCCGGTGCTCGTGCTCGCCGACGCCGACGTGGAGCAGGTCGCACGCTCCGCCGTGCCGGCGTGCTTCCGCAACTCCGGGCAGGTCTGCACCTCGCCCACGCGGTTCCTCGTGCAGGCGGGCGGCTACGACAGGTTCCTCACCGCCTTCGTCGACGCGGTGCGCAGCATCAAGGTCGGCGATGGCCGCATCGAGGGCGTGCAGATGGGGCCGGTCGCGACGCAACAGCGGCTCCGCGCCCTGACCGAGATGACCGAGGACGCGCGCACCCGCGGAGCCGTCGTCGAAACCGGGGGCGAGCGGATCGGTGACGTCGGCTGGTTCTGGAGTCCGACCGTGCTGACCTCGGTACCCCCGGACTCGCTCGCCGGCACCGTCGAGCCGTTCGGCCCGCTGAAGACCGTCGCCGCCTTCGACGACCTCGACGAGGCACTCGCCGAGGCCAACCGGCTCCCGTTCGGGCTGGCCTCCTACCTGTGGACGAACGACACCCGCGCCACGGCCCGCGTGACCGACGAGCTGGAGGCGGGCTCGGTGGCGGTGAACAGCTGGCGGCCATCGCTGCCCGAGACGCCGTTCGGCGGCTTCCACCTGAGCGGGATCGGCACCGAGGGCGGCGTCGAGGGCCTGCACGGCTTCCTGCGCGTCAAATACGTAAGCCGCAGTTGACTCGTGGGTGGCGAGCCGACCGCGCGCCACCCACGCTCCACGGCGCGAGCCCACAGCCGCCGTTGTGACGCGGGCACGCGGGCAGGCGGGGTGAATCCGTGCCGTGAACGCGACATCAGTCAGGTCGAGCGCCAACCACCACCGGACTTGTGTCGCGTTCACGCGTTGGAGTCTGCCCCTCGACGCGTCGGAGTCTGCACTCGACGCGTCGGGGTCCGCCCCGTCCGGCCGACGCCGAGATGATCGTCGCCGCGCTCGCGGCGGTCGCGCGGCGCTGACGGCTCGAGGCGCGGCTCTGACGCGCTGGTTCGCGGGCTCGCTGGCACGTACCGGTTGAGTCCGTGCCGTGAACGCGACGTCAGTCAGGTTCGCCGCCGGGCCATCATCCGGACTGGTGCTACAGGCCGGCCCATTCCTGGTAGACCTTCAGCACCGCGACGACGTCCTCGTGGCCGATGCCCTTCGCGCGGGCCAGCTCGAAGATCTGGTGCACGATGCTGGCCGCCGGCATCACGTAGTCGGACTCGTGCGCCAGCTGCAGGCCGAGCCGGATGTCCTTCTCCCCCAGCGACAGCGCGAAGCGGGCGTGGTAGTCGTCGGCGAGCGCGTAGGGCCAGCGTTTGAGGAAGTGGAACGAGCGGCCGCCGGAGCGGCTGAGCACGTCGAACAGCTCGTGCCGGTCCAGGCCGAGCTTGACGCCCAGGGTGAACGCCTCCGCGGCCACCACGATGCTGCCCATGGCCATCAGGTTGTTGAGCAGCTTCACGGTCTTGCCGTTCCCGACCGCGCCGACGTGCTCGACCGTGCCGAGGGCGTCCAGCACCGGGCGGGCCCGCGCAAGCGAGCTGTCGTCGGCCCCGACCAGCTCGACGAGCTTGCCGGCGAGCGCCTCCCCCGGGCCGCCGCTCACCGGGCTGTCGACGACCGCGACGTCGTGCTCGTCGCCGGCCTCGGCGATACCGCGAACGGTGGCGGGCAGCGTGGTGCTCAGCTCCACCAGTACCCGGCCGGCCCAGCTCTTCAGCACCCCGCTGCCGACGACGGTGTCGGTGACGATCCGGTCGTTGGGCAGGCTGGTGATGATCACGTCGGCCGCTCCCGCCCCCGCCAGGTCACAGGCGGCGGCCCCCCGGTCCACCAGCCGCGCCACGGCGGCGGGATCGATGTCGTGCACGAGCGTGTCGAAGCCCGACTCGATGAGGCGCTGCGCCACCGCGCCGCCCATGACCCCGAGACCGATCACTGCCGTACGCATCACGCTGTCTCCTTCTCCCGGGAGGGACGTCGCGCGCTCAGCTCGACCGCCACGCCGTCGAGGCCGGGCCCGGCGGCCGGGTAGCGCTCCATGACCCCCGGGTCGTGTCCGGGGACGATGTGCGCCCCAGCTCCGGCCAGCTCGCGCAGCCGGTCGAACGCGGCGTGCGCGCCGCTCACCGACTCCAGCGCCGAGTAGGGTCGGTCGGACTCGAGGTTGGCGTAGTAGTGGCTTGCGTCCGAAGCCAGCACCACGACGCCATGTGCCGTCTCGACCCGCACGACCTGCATACCGGCTGTGTGCCCGCCCACATGGTGCAGCGACAGGCCGGGTGCCACGGTCACGTCGCCGTCAACCGACCGGACACGTCCGGCCAGGTTCAGCTCGACCAGCGCCGTGATGTCCTCGCTCATCACCACCCGCCGGAACGAGGTCCGATGCGCGTGCGGGCCGGTCCAGAACGCTATCTCGCGCCGCTGCACCCAGAAGGTGGCGCGCGGGAAGCGGGCGAGTTCGCCGCAATGGTCGAAGTGCAAGTGGGTTAGCAGCACGGCGCTCAGGTCGATTGCCGGTGCGCCCAGCGCGGCCAGTGCGTCGAGCGGGTCGCCGCGCAGGCAGTGCTCCCGGCCGCGCTGCCGGGCGACAGCGCGGCCGAAACCGGCGTCGACCAGATACGCCCCGGCCGGGCCGGTGACGAGCCAGACGTAGTAGGCCATCGCCCGCGGCCGGTCCTCGGTCGTGACGTGGTGGAAGACCTCGCCGGGGGCGACGCCGTCGCGGTGGGCGTAGCGGATCGCGAAGACGCGGAAGCCCGGCTCTGCCGGCGCGGACCCGCTCATGGCAGCATCCCCCGGACCTGGCGGCGACCGCGGTCGATCACCGCGGACCGCGCCACCCTCGCCTGGCCGCGACGGCGGCGCTCGGCCGCCAGCTCCAGCTCGCGGTCGAACGCATCGCCGAACGACATCCGCGTGCCCCGCTCGTACAGCGCCTTCATCGCGTGGACGCCCGACGACTGGTTCGACACGATGGCGGCCGCGATCCCGAGCGCCGCGTCGAGCAGGTGCTCGTGCGGCACCACGTGGTTCACCAGGCCACAGCGCAGCGCATCCTCGGCGCCGAGGAAGTTGCCGGTGTAGGACATCTCCTTCGCCCGGCGCAGGCCGACAGCCTGCGGCAGCCGCACCGACATGCCGCCACCGGGCAGCAACCCGACCCTGGCGTGGGTGTCGGCGAACAGTGCTCGCTCGGACGCGACGAGGAAGTCGCAGCCGAGCGCGAGCTCCAACCCCCCGGTGGTGGCGGCGCCGTTGATCGCCCCGATCACCGGGGTGGCGAGCTCGCCGACGGCCAGGATCGTCTCCGGCACACCGTCCGGAGCCCGGCCCAGCAGCTCGTACTCGCGCAGGTCGAGCCCCGCGCAGAATGCCGGGTCGGCGCCGGTGAGGATGATGGCATCGATCGCCTCGTCGCGGTCGGCGGCCTCGGCCGCCGCCCGCAGCTGCCGGCACAGTTCGGCATTGAGCGCGTTGCGCAGCTGCGGCCGGTTGAGCGTGAGAATCGCGACCCGGTCCGCGGTCTGGGACAGCAGCAGCGGCCTGGTCATCGGGTGATCAGCGCGGGCAGGCCCGCCTCCATCAGCTTCTCGGCCTCGCTCACGATGCGGTCGATGAGCTCGGCGACGGTGGGGACGTCGTCGATGAGGCCCTGTGACGTGCCGGCCGACCAGATGCCGGCGTCGAGGTCCCCGGTCTGGTAGACCACCCGGCCGCGCACGCCGGCAACGAGCTCGCGGATGTCCTCGAACACCGCGCCGGTGTTCAGCAGACGCACGACCTCGATGCTGACCTTGTTTCGAGCCACCCGTGCCGTGTTGCGGAGCGGCCGGAAGATCATCTCGGTGTTCCGCTCGTCGGCGTCGACGATCGCCTGCTTGACCCGCTCGTGGATGGGGGCTTCCACCGTGCACATGAAGCGGGTGCCCATGTTGATCCCGTCGGCGCCCAGCGCTAGCGCGGCGACGAGCCCGCGCCCGTCAGCGAAGCCGCCGGAGGCGATCACCGGAAGGTGGATGCGCCGGGCCGCGGCGGGGATCAGCACGAGGCCGGGGATGTCGTCCTCGCCGGGGTGGCCGGCGCATTCGAACCCGTCGATGCTGATCCCGTCGACGCCGAGTGCCTGCGCTTTCACCGCGTGCCGCACGCTCGTGCACTTGTGCAGGACCTTCACGCCGGCGGCGTGGAAGTGCGGCAGGTGCGGCCCAGGGTTCGACCCGGCCGTCTCGACGACCCGGATGCCGGACTCGATGATCGCGCTGCGGTACTCCTCGTACGGCGGCGGCTTGATGGTCGGCAGGATCGTGAGGTTCACGCCGAACCGCTGGTCGGTGAGATCACGGCAGCGCCCGATCTCACGCACCAGATCCTCGGGGGTCGGCTGCGTAAGCGCCGTGATCAGACCCAGGCCGCCGGCGTTGGCCACGGCTGCCACCAGCGGCGCCGTGCCCACCCACTGCATCCCGCCCTGCACGATCGGATGGCGCACACCGAAGACCTCGGTGAACCGGGTCTGGATCATCTGGTCCCTCCTCCGGACCCGGCCGACCAAGCCGGCGTGTGACCTACACACCAGATCATAACAGTTAAATAGTTGCATGCATTAATATGATTCGAGAAGAGGTGGAGTCCGGTTCGACACAACCCGCGGAGGTGCCCGTGCCCGAGGTGGTCATCATCGAGGCGCTGCGATCGGCGGTCGGCAGGCGGCGCGGATCGCTGGCCCACTCTCCGGCCCCCGAGCTGCTCGGTGACGTCCTCGCCGCGGTGTTCGACCGGTCCGGTCTCGACCCCGCGTTGGTGGGCCAGGTCGTCGGCGGCTGCGTCGGGCAGGTGGGCCAGCAGGGTGGCAATGTCGCGCGCAACGCCTGGTTGGGAGCCGGCCTCCCGCTGGAGGTGCCCGCGACCACCGTGACCGTCCAGTGCGGGTCGTCGCAGCAGGCGACCACCATCGCCCACGGCCTGGTGGCCGGCGGCCTGGTCGACATCGCCGTTGCGTGCGGCGTGGAGTCGATGAGCCAGGTACCGATGGGGTCGAGCGCGATGCCCGAGCTGGGCAACGGCCGCGGCGGCCGGTACGCGGCGTACTGGGAGGCCACCAGCCAGTTCGAGGCGGCCGAGCGGATCGCCGAGCACTGGAAGCTCGACCGGTCCGACCTGGACACGTTCGCGACGTTGTCGCAGCGGCGCGCCGCGCTGGCGATCGCCGGGGGCAGGTTCGCGAGCCAGATCGTGCCCGTCACGGTTCCGGTCGTCGACGAGCACGGCGTCAAGACCGGCACGATGACCTTCGACACCGACGAGTGTCCGCGCCCGACCACACCCGAGGTGCTGGCGACGCTCAAGCCCAACCTGCCCGACCGCACGCCGGCCCTGCACACCGCGGGCACGTCGTCCCAGATCGCCGACGGCGCCTCCGCGGTGCTGATGATGACCGCCGAGCGGGCCGCCGTGCTCGGCCTGCGGGCGCGGGCCCGGATCATCGACTCCGTGCTGGTCGGCAGCGATCCGGTGCTGATGCTGACCGGGCCGATCCCCGCCACGCGTACGCTGCTCGACCGCTCCGGGCTGTCGCTGTCGGACATCGACGTCGTCGAGGTCAACGAGGCGTTCGCCTCAGTCGTGCTGGCCTGGCAGCGCGAGACCGGAGCGGACCTGGACCGGGTCAACGTCAACGGCGGCGCGATCGCGCTCGGCCACCCCCTCGGTGGCACGGGCGGCATTCTGATCACGAAGGCCGTTCACGAGCTGGAGCGCAGCGGCGGCCGCTTCGGGCTGGTGACGATGTGCTGTGGCGGGGGCCTCGGCACCGGAACCCTGATCGAACGGCTGGGCTGAGCCCCATGGGACAGCTACACGGACCGCTGCGCGGGATCCGGGTGGTGGAGATCGCCGGCCTCGGCGCGGCGCCGTACGCGGCGATGCTGCTGGCCGACATGGGAGCCGACGTCGTGCGCATCGACCGCCCGGCATCCACCCTGCGGGGCGACCCCGCGAAGGCCGTGCTGAACCGGGGGCGCCGCTCGGTGGTCGTCGACCTCAAGCGACCCGCCGGCGTCGAAATCGTGCTGCGGCTCGTCGACCGGGCGGACGTCCTGCTCGAGGGCTTCCGCCCCGGCGTCATGGAGCGGCTGGGCCTCGGCCCCGACGTCTGTCTCGAGCGCAACCCGCGCGTGGTGTACGCCCGGATGACCGGATGGGGCCGGGGCGGCCCGCTGTCCCACACCGCGGGTCACGACCTGAACTACCTCGCCCTGGCCGGTGGCCTGCACCTGCTCGCCCGGCGCGGGCAGCGCCCGGTCACCCCGCCCGGCTTCGTCGCCGACTTCGGCGGCGGCGGGCTGATGCTGGCCTTCGGCATCGTGAGCGCGCTGCTCGAGACGTCCCTATCCGGCCGGGGGCAGGTCGTCGACGCTGCGATGGTCGACGGCGTCGCCTCGCTCACCGCCATGGTCCACGGCTTCCTGGCGCAGGGCCGCTGGGTGGACCAGGCGGGGGTCAACTTCTCCGACGGCGCCGCCCCGTATTACGACGTCTACGAGACCGCCGACGGCGGGTTCGTCGCGGTCGCCGCGGACGAGCCGCAGTTCTACGCGGTGCTGCTGGACCGGCTGGGGCTCGACCCGCAGACTGTGCCGGACCGCGACGACCCCGCGCAGTGGGAGGCGCTGAGGAAGATCATCGGCGCAGTGCTGGGTTCGCGTAGCCGGGACGAGTGGGCGCGTGTCTTCGCCGACACGGACGCATGCGTGACGCCCGTGCTGAGCCTCAGCGAGGCCACGACTCACCCGCACAACCAGGCCAGGGAGGTGTTCACCACGGCGTACGGGGTGGTGCAGCCCTCCCCCACGCCGCGCTTCGGGCGCACCCCGGGCGTGATCGCGTCGCCACCCCCGCGCCCGGGCGAGGGCGGTGTGCTGGCGCTGCTGGACTGGGGCCTGTGTCGCACCGAGATCGCCGGCCTGGCGGCCGCCGGTGTCATCGGCGCGGAACCGGCGTGAGCTTTTCGAGTAGCGGCGGGGCTCAGCCTGCTGTCCTCACGCGTCCTTCCACCGCACCTGGCGCTGCTAGCGGATCGGCACCGTCGACGGCAGGGGCGGCCGCTGCTCGCTCATCAGGGCCCGCTGATCGCGGCGTGGCACGCCCTCCCGACGTGCGGCGATGGCCGCATCGGCCCAGGTCGCATTCCGGTTCGTCGTCCGCAGCTCCCGGCGCTTGCCGTGCACCCAGAGGAAGATGTCGCCCTCCGTCTTGTGACGGTAGGCCTCAGGCAGCTCAGCCTGCCGCACCGCGGCCAGCGCGGGGAGGTACTCGGTCTCGTACCAGTCCGCCGTCGCGTCCTCCAGCGGCACCAGTTGGCTCGCGCGAACGCTCATCTCGTACGCGTGCGCCTGCACGATGTCGAGCAGCTGCCCGTAGCCGGTCGGGCGGCTGAACACGACGTTCGCCTCGGGATGGCCGACCAGCAGGCGGCTGCGCTCCTTGAAGATCCGGTGCTGCTCCGTGTGGATCAGCTGCCGCACGTCGACATCGGGCGTCAGGGCATGCGAGGTCCGGATGGCGGTGACCTCGGCGTCGATGTACTCCATCCCCAGCTGATGGGCGAGTGCGACACGATGGTGTCCGTCGACGACGAAGTACATGCCGCTCACCTCGTACGCCGTGATCGCAGGGATCACGCCGTCCGGGAAGACGCGCCGCAGTGCTCGCAGGCGGTCGCGCAAGGGTGCGCGGCGCGGCCGGAAAAGCCGGTCGAAGTCGACCGCCCGATCGACCGTGCCGATGATGCTCGCCACCGGGATCGGCGTGACGCCGACGTAGTGCTGGCCAAGGATCCTCAGACGCGCTGTGACCTCGGCCAGCGGGAGCAACATCTCATCCGTCGCCACACACCCAGGTTAGTCGGGTGGCGCGACGTGCTGCGACTAGCTGACCGTGCCGATGGCGTTGCGCAGCGGCTCCACGCCGGTGGGGCGGTCCGGCGGGAAGAGCTCGTCGCCCTGCTTGATGAGCTCGTCGACCGTCCACGCCCGGTCGCCCAGGTCGAGCCGAACCTGGGGGTCGATGTTGGTCTGCAGCTCCACCACGCCGCCGTAGGTGACGAACACCTTCCCCGAGATGTGGCCGGCCTCAGGGCTCGCGAGCCAGGCCACGACCGGGCTGACGTTTTCCGGCGCGCGGTCGTCGAACCCCGCCGCCGGCGCGGGCTTGTAGTCGGCGAACGTGCTCGTGGTCATCCGCGTGCGGGCCCGCGGCGCGATCGCGTTGACGGTGACGCCGAAGCGCTCGAGCTCACGGGCGAGGACGAGCGTCATGCCGACGATCCCGGCCTTCGCGGTCGCGTAGTTAGCCTGCCCGACCAGGCCCATGTACCCGGACTCGCTGCTGGTGTTGATGATGCGGCCGTAGACCTGCTCGCCGGCCTTGAACCGGGCCCGCCAGTGCGCCGCGGCGAAGCGCGATGGCGCGAAGTGACCCCTCAGGTGCACGGTGATGACCGAGTCCCAGTCGTCCTCGCTCATCGAGAAGCACATCCTGTCGCGCAGAATGCCGGCGTTGTTGACCAGGATGTCGAGTCGCCCGAACGTGTCGACGGCCTGCTCGACCAGCCGCTGCGCCGCGCCCCAGTCGGCGCAGCTGTCCAGATTGGCGACGGCCTCGCCGCCGGCCGCGACGATCTCGTCGACGACCAGCTGGGCCGGCCGGGTGTCGTTGCCGGAGCCGTCGCCGCCCGCGCCGGGGTCGTTCACGACGATCCGCGCGCCCTCGGCGGCGAGCTGGAGTGCATGCGCCCGCCCCAGGCCACGACCCGCTCCGGTCACGATTGCGACCCGCCCGTCCAACACGCCCATCGGGTTCCGCCTCTCAGATGCCTATGCGCTGCGCGAGCTGCTCGCGGTGGTAATCCGGGCCACCGAGGAACAGCCCAGAGTTCTTCGCGCGCTTGAAGTACAGGTGTGCGGGGTGCTCCCAGGTGTAGCCGATGCCCCCGTGGATCTGGATGTTCTCCCCCGCCGTGAACAGGTACGTGTCCGAGCAGAAGGCCTTGGTGAGGCTGGCCGCGACGGCAAGGTCATCGGCCCGCGTCGCGGCGGCCCAGAGCGCGTAGTAGACGGCCGACCGGCACGCCTCGACCTCCACCAGCATCGTGGCGCATTTGTGCTTGATCGCCTGGAACGAGCCGATCGGGCGGCCGAACTGCTCCCGCACCTTGGCGTACTCGACCGCCATTTCCAGGGTTCGTTGCGCGCCGCCGAGCATCTCCGCGCTCACCGCGATACAGGTCAGGTCGAGCATCTCCTGGACCGCCGCCCAGCCGCCCGCGGTGTCTCCGATCAGCCGCGCCGGCGTGGCCTGGCAGGTCAGGCGACCCTGCTTGCGCGTCTGGTCCATCGTGGGCAGCAGCTGCCGCTGCAGCCCGGCGGCCCCGGCGTCGACCGCGAAGACGCCGATGTCAGTGCCGATGTCAGTGCCGATGTCAGTGCCGACGTCAGTGCCGACGTCAGTGCCGACGTCAGTGCCTGCGCGGGCCGCGACGAGCACGAGGTCGGCGCTGGTCAGGTCGAGCACGAAGGACTTGTGCCCGTCGAGCACCCAGCCGTCGCCGCGGCGGGTCGCTGTCATCGCGATGCCGTCGCGGGTCCAGTGCCCGGCGTCCTCGGCGAGCGCGACCGTGCCGATCAGCTCCCCGCTGGCCAGGCCGGGGAGGTAGGCCTGCTTGGCGGCCTCGTCGTCGCCCGCGAGCAGCAGCGTCGTGGCCATGACGGCGGAGGCGAGGAACGGGGAGACGAACAGTGCGCGGCCCATCTCCTCCAGCACGATCCCGAGCTCGACGAAGGTGTAGCCGGCGCCCCCGTACTCCTCCGGGACCGCCAGGCCCGCGAGCCCGAGCTGGCCGCACAGCTGGGTCCAGGTCGGACGGTCGTACAGCTCGTCGCCCGCCATGAGACGCCGCACGACCGACTCGGGAGCCTTCTCCGCAAAGAAGCTCCGCACCACCGCCTGCAGGTCCTCCTGCTCCTTGTCCAGGGCGAAACGCAACGCTGTCCTCCGCTCTCGAGCCGCGTCAGGGCCGCTTGCCGGGTGTGCGGGCGGACCGGCGGCGGCTCGCCTCGGGCACCGCCCGGAACTCCGCGGTGTCGTGCGACTGGCTCTCCGCGGCCAGCCCGTAGCCGAGCACGGAGACCGCGGATTGCCGCACCCACTGGTTGAGCACGGCCTTGGTGTCCTGCACCGCCTGTGGCGGCAGGGCGGCCAGCCGGTGGGCGAACGCCACGGCGTCGGCCATCAGCGACTCGGCGGGTACCGCCCGGTTCGCCAGTCCGATCTCGACGGCGGTTGCCGCTGGCACCCGGTCCCCGGTGAGCAGGAACTCCTTGGCCCGCAGCAGGCTGACGTGCAGCGGCCACGTCGCGGCCGCGCCGTCGCCGGCGACGAGTGCGACCGTCACGTGCGGGTCCGCCAGAAAGGTGTGGTCGGCGATGAAGACGATGTCGCAGGCCGTGACCAGCGTGGCGCCCAGCCCGACCGCCGGCCCGTTGACGGCGGCGACCACCGGCAGGTGCACGTTGACCAGCTCGTCGAAGAGCCGCCGCCCCGCCCGCAGGGTCTGCCGGCGCAGCTCGAGGTCCTGCGCGTGCCGTTCGAAGGTCTCCAGGTCGCCGCCCGCGCTGAAAGCGCGCCCGGCCCCGGTGAGAACCACCGCGCGGGCGTCACGGTCCAGGCTCAGGTCGGCCAGCGCCCGGGGCAGCGCGTGGTGCATCTCCTCGTCGAAGGCGTTGAGCGAGTCCGGGCGGTTGAGGGTCAGCACCCGGACCGGACCGTCGGAGGTGACCAGGACGGCGTCGTCGGCCATCTCAACGCCCCGCCGCTGTGACGTCCGCTGTGAAGTCCGCTGTGAAGTCGGGACCGCGGATGAGCCGGACCGGGGTGTACACCGCGACCTCCTCGCCGTGCTGGTTGCGGATCGAGCAGCGGCTGGCGACCACCCCTCGGCCCGGCGTGCTGGACGGCCGCGAGCTCGTGGTCTCGACGATCACGTGCAAGGTGTCGCCCACGTAGGTCGGACCCTTGATGTCGAACTCCATGTGCATGAAGGCCAGCCCCGTGCCGTGCAGCGCGTTGGTCTGCAGGATCAGGCCCTCCGCGAACATGTACACCATCCCGCCGGGCACCAGGCGCCCGGAGTAGCCGCCCGCCTTGGCATGCTCGGCGTCGTAGAACAGCGGTTCGGTGAAGCCGCCGAGTGCGACGAAGTTGACCAGGTCAGTCTCGGTGATCGTGCGGGACGCGGTCCGGAACGCCGACCCCACCGTCATCCGGTCCCAGGTCAGACCGGTGGCCAGCAGCGGGGGTTCTCCGTCGTGGCTCACAGCTGTCCTCTCGTGTGTGCTAAATGATTTAACCTATCTTACTATTTATCGTCCGGGATGTGGGAGGCGAGGCCCTCCTGCGCCAGGGACGACACCAGAACCCCGTTCCGGGTGAAGACCTGCCCGTGTGCGAGGCCCCGGCCGTCGGCCGCGCGAGAGGACCGTTGGACCACCAGGTGCCACTCGTCGATGCGGAACGGGCAATGGAACCAGACCGTGTGGTTGAGCGAGGTCATCAGCCAGGTCTTGCGCCCGGACGTCTCGTGGGGCAGGCGGATGGAGGCAACCAGGGTGAGGTCGCTGACGTACATCGCCAGGCAAGCATGCAGCGCGGGGTCGTCGGGGACGGGTCCGGCGGCGCGGCACCAGAGCGCGCGCACGCCGCCACCGTCGACGCTGCCCCCGACACCGTTGAACTCGACACCGTTGAACCCGACACCGTCGAACGGCACCGGCCGCAGGTCGAGAGCCGGGTCACCGACGACCCAGTCCGGCCAGTACGACAGCCCGCCGGTCCAGGCCGCGAGGTCGGCGAGCTCCTCGGGCGGGCGCACCCGCGGCATCCGGTCGTGATGGTCGAACGCGGTGGAGCCGACGTGGAACGACAGCGTCGCCGTGAAGATCAGCTTGTCGCGCTGCTCGACGTCGACGCGCCGCATGGAGAAGGCGCGCCCGTCGCGGAGGCGTTCGACGCGCAGCCGCATCGGCGCGGAGGGGTCGCCCGGCCGCAGGTAGCCGGCCTGGACGACGTGCACTGCGCGGTCGGGCGCCACGGTGCACTGCGCCGCCGCCAGCGCCCGCGCGGCAACCTCGCCGCCGAACATCCGACCCGGGTCGCCCGAGGGCGGCGCGGCGAAGGTGTCGGTCCCGGCGCGGTCCAGATGCGCCAGCGACGTGAGGCGATCGACCGTCGATCCGCTCATCTAAGGCCCCTATCCTCTTACTG
>DASXRB010000690.1:0-9693 GCA_036506875.1 Kribbellaceae bacterium
CCAGCTCGTCACCGCGTCCCACGAATGCCGGCGACCGCAGCACCATGCCCACCAGTAGACACCCCGCCTGGGCCCCCGGGGCTCACGGCTGCTTCAGCAGGATGGCGCGGGTGTAGAGCAGGTCGAAGCCCCGGCGCTGCACGTTCTGCTGAGACTTGGACCCCGGCTGCGTGGTGACGACGGCGACGTCGCAGCCGGCGGCGGTGGCGTCGGCGAGCCGGGCCGCGAGCAGGGCGGTCTGGATCCCCCGGCGGCGATGGGCGGGTGCGGTCGCCGCACCGGTGAGCTGCGCGACGCCCGGGGTGGGCGACGCCGTTCGCCACGACGTCGAGCCACGCCTCGAACTCGTCGTCGCCGCTCGGCCGGACCTCGACCCCCGGTGGCGTGGCCCTCTCCGGTTCGCGGTCGAGGGCAAGGCCGAGCACGTTCTCGAACGACACGAGCCGATAGCCCCGCTCGGTCAGCAGGGCCCCGATCGCGGGGTCGACGAGGTGAGCGAGCTCGATCTGCACGGGGGCGCCACAGGCGCGGAAGGCCCGCTCGATCTCGTCGAGATCGGCCGCGCTCGGCACGCCGGCGAAGCCGAACCCCGCGACCTTGTTGAGCGGCGAACCCTCCTCGGCGAAGCTCGCCACGCCGCCCGCGACCGGGATCACGAAACCCGCCGAGTCACCCCTCCGGTGGCGGGCGGCCTCGCTGCCCCTGGCGATGAGTTGCGTCTCGACCCGCTCGATCCGCTCGGCGAGGGCAGCGTCGCAGAAGAGGGGCGATCGGTTGGTGTTCATGGCTTGTCCGCACTCGCTCTCGAGCTGTCGTCGGGGACCGGCAGTCACCATTCCCTCCACTGTGCCCGAGCCGATCCGGCGGAAGTAGGCGGACTTGGTTACCCGAGGCTTACAGGCGACCCGGGGCGTTCGGGGCGGCGTCGGCTGCACACTTGAGGCATGGGCCAGGACCGCCGGGTCCGCCGGCGCGCCGGTCGCCGTACCAACGTCGCCCTGCTGGTGCTGCTCACGCTCGCGTTCGCCACCGGCTGGGCCGCTTTCGGCACGGGTACGACGACGCCCGCGCGAGTCGTCACCGCGCTGCACGGCGCGGCGGGCCTGGCGTTGGTGCTGCTCGTCCCGTGGAAGTCGCTGATCGTGCGGCGGAGCAGGGCGTTCCGGTCGGTCTCCTGGCGTGCTGCCGCCGGTGTCGTGCTCGGGGTTCTCGTCGCCGTGTCGCTTCTCGCGGGCGTCGTGCACGTGCTGGGCGGATTCCGGACCTACGCAGGTCTCACCGCGATGCAGGTGCACGTGGGCGCCGCGGTGATCGCGGTGCCGTTCGCCGTCCTGCACGTGCTCCAGCACCCGCAGCGGCCGCGGCGGACCGACCTGTCCCGCCGCACCCTGCTTCGCGCACTCGGGCTCGGCGCGGGCGCGGCGGCGGCATACGTGGCGGTGGAAGGGGTCGCCGGCGGACTCCCGCTACCGGGCCACGACCGCAGGGCGACAGGCTCGCACGAGCTCGGCTCCGATCGTCCGGAGGCGATGCCCGTCACGCAGTGGGCACTGGACGCTGTGCCGGAGGTCGACCTGGCCACCTGGCGGCTGCGCGTCGAGGTGGCGGGCCGGCTGGTAGCTGCGCTCGACCACGACGCGCTGACGGCCATGGCCACCGACGACGTGACGGCGGTCCTCGACTGCACCGGCGGCTGGTACGCCGGCCAGCGCTGGCGCGGTGTGCGGCTCGACCGGCTGCTGCCGGCGTCGCTCCCGCCGGACGCACGCAGCGTCGTCGCGGTCTCCGTCACCGGGTACGCTCGGCGCCTGCCGTTGCGGGACGCGCCGTTCCTGCTCGTCGCGACGCAGGTCGCCGGCCGGCCGCTGTCGGCCGGGCATGGTGCGCCGGCACGGCTCGTCGCGCCGGGCCGGCGCGGCTTCTGGTGGGTGAAGTGGCTGGACCGCGTGGTCGTCGACACCCGGCCGTGGTGGTGGCAGCCACCCTTCCCGCTGCCGTGAGGGCGTGGCCCGCGGCTGGTCATACTGGAGGCACCCGAGCGAAGGTGGTGTGCCGTGAGCGATCAGCGGCCGGAGCCGATCACGGAAGCGGGCGGCGATCTCGAGTACGACCTCGCGCACGAGGCCAGCGGTGTGGCCACGCCCGCGAACCCGCACAGTGGGGAGCACGAAGCCGTCGTGACAGCCACGCCCGAGTACGACGGCGACTACTCGTACGACCTGGCGCACGACATCCCGCGAGCTCAGTAGAGATCGGGAGCCCGGCGGCCGGTCAGTGTCGGACGATAGCGGTACGACGTGCTGCGGGTGAGCGCGAACTCGAAGATCCCGGTGCCTCGCGTGCCGTCCCAGCTGAACTCGCACAGCCGGTCCGTCAGCGAGGTGTCCACCGTGAGCTGCGTGACCGTGCCGTCGAGCGGGTAGACGTCCGACTCCAGGTGATCGCGGCCCCGGACGGCGCCGTGGTGGCCGCCGTACCCTCCCCCGGCCATCAGCGCACCGCGGCGCGACGCGTCGGCGTCGATCGTGTAGACCGAGCCGGCCTCAGTGCTGACCTCGACGGTGCCGGACCGCAGGTCGAGGGCGTCGTCGAACGTCAGGGCGTGGCGGACGTCGGCGACCGGGTCCAGGCGGCCGTCGGTGTGCATCACGGCCCCCTCCAGAAGGAGCCGCCCGCCCGCACGGTCCTCGACCAGCAGGAAGCCGACCGAGCAGTCCGGGAACTGTGCCTGGTACCAGATGTGCAGGCCCTGTCCCCCGCTCATCGTGCGGATGCCGCGGGACCGGTCGCGCTGCCCGTACCAGCCGTGCACGCGTTCGGAGACCCCGTCGATGCGGAGCGTCCCGTCGTACAGCCCGGACTGGAACAGGTGCTCGAACGAGGTGGTCTCGCCGGCGGCGTTGGTGACCAGGATGTCGCCGCACCAGGCCGGGGTCCGGGCCCGCCAGGTGAGGTCGAACTCGAGGCCGGCCGGGTTCGGGCCGAGCGCGAGGTGCCAGGTCCGCATCGGCTCGACGACCTGCCACGAGAACGGGCCGCAGCTCGACCGGTCGGTCGCGCTCAGCTCGGTGCCGAACCGGACGTTGCGCTGCTCGTCCGCCAGCGTCAGGATCGCGAACCCGTCGACGGCGTCACGTGCCGGATGCAGCCCGAGGCCGACGATGACCGACGGCGTCGTCGCGTCCGTCCGGTGCAGGTTGAACATGAACCGGTCGAAGAACCGGTCCGGCAGGCCGGTGACCTCGGGCCCGACCAGCTCGTCGTGGAAGTCGTGCGGCATCAGTCCTCCTGCGGCGGCGCCAGACCGGCGGCCCGGTGGGCGGCGGCCAGGAACGACCGCACGAGCGCCGGGTCGGCGTAGTAGGGATCCCGGCCTCGCCGCCGTCCGTACTCGTACAGCGCGGCGAGCTTCCACAGCGCCAGCGCCGTGTACCAGCCGAGCCCGCCGAGGTCGGCTCCGGTCCGTTCGGCGTACCGGTCGGCGAGCTCCTCGCGGGTCGGGTATCCCGGTTCGAGCATCGCGAGCCCGAGCTCCTCGGTCGGCGTGAGCGGGCCGTCCGGCTCCGGGACCGAGGCCAGGAAGTAGCCGACGTCCAGCAGCGGGTCGCCCAGCGTGGCCAGCTCCCAGTCGAGGACGGCGACGACCTCACCGGGACGCTCGGCCGACAGCACGACGTTGCCGATCCGGAAGTCGTTGTGCACGATCGACGCCCCCGACTCGGCCGGCACGTACGCGGCCAGCCAGGCGTCGATCGCCGCGAACTCCGGCGGCGGCCGACCGTTGCCGTCGGCAACGAGCCTTCCGATCCGGCGGCGGTGCCGGTCGTTGAAGCCCTCCGGGCGGCCGAACCCCGACAGTCCCGCGGACCGCCAGTCGACCGCGTGGAGGCCGGCGAGCGTGTCGACCAGCGCCTCACCGATCCGCCGCCGCACCGGCGGCTCGTCCAGCGGCGGCGGCGTCCTCGCCGTGACGACGGGACCGGCCGCGAACGCCATCACGTAGAGGGGTACGTCGAGGACCTCACCCGCTTCGGCGGTGGCGAGCAGCTTCGCCACCGGCACCGCCGTGTCGGCGAGGGCACCGATGACCCGGGCCTCGCGCAGGACGTCGTGGGCGCCCGGCGGGGTGGGCGGTGGCGGCGGGCGGCGTACCACCACCTGGCGCGAGCCGTCCGAGACGAGGTGGGTCAGGTTGGAGTGCCCGTCGCCGATCGGCGTGGTGGTCAGCTCGCCACACGTCAGTCCGCGGGCTTCCAGGTACGCCGCCAGCCTCGCCCGTGTCGCGAGGGTCCAGTCCCAGGCCATCGGTTCAGGTCCCGGTGAAGCGCGGTTCGCGCTTGTCCTTGAAGGCCGCGAGCGCCTCGGGCATGTCGGCGGTACGGGTCAGGAGCGCCTGGCCGCGGTTCTCCAGCTCCAGCGCCGCGGCGTACGAGGTGATCTCCTGGTTGCGCTGGATCGCGCGTTTGGACATCCGCACGCCACCGGGTGAGTTGGTGGCGATCAAGCGGCCGAGCGCCACGGCCTCGTCGTACAGGCGCTCGCTGGGGACGACGCGGTTGGCCAGCCCGATCCTCGCCGCCTCCGACGCACCGACGATGCGGCCGGTGTAGCCGATCTCCGCCGCCCGGCCGGGGCCGACGAGCCGGCTCAGGTTGTACGACGTGCCGAGCTCGCCCATCGACAGCCCGACCCTGAGGAACGCGGTGCTGAACTTCGCCGTCGGCGCGACCAGCCGGATGTCGGCCGCGAGCGCCAGCGCCATCCCGCCGCCGGTCGCGGCACCGTGGACCGCGGCGATCACCGGGAAGGGCAGGTGCCGGATCGCCTGTATGCCGCCGGTAGCGGTCTCCTGGAACCTGAGGAACTCCAGCACGCCCATCCGGGTGATCACGTCCAGCTCGTCCAGGTCGAAGCCCGCGCAGAAGGCCCGGTCGCCGGCCCCCGTCAGGACCAGCGCACGCAGTCCGCTGTCCCGCAGGGCGCGGGCGGCCAGTCCGTGCTCGGTGAACATCCGCACCGTCTGGGAGTTCATCCGGTGCGGGCGGTTGATCCGGAGCACGCCGAGGCCGCCGTCGAGCGGCTCGAAGGTCAAGGTCTCGAGCTCGGGGAAGGACGTCGTCTCGGCCGTCGTCATCGCCGTCACCGTCCCGTGAAGACGGCGGGACGGTTCTGCTTGAAGGCCGCGAGTGCCTCGGGCATGTCGGCACTCCTGGTCAGCAGCGCCTGACCGCGGTTCTCCAGCTCCAGCGCCGCGGCGTACGACGAGATCTCCAGGTTGGCCTGCAGCGCTCGCTTCGAGAGCTGGACTCCGCCCGGCGAGTTCGCGACGATCGCGGCGGCCAGGGCGAGTGCGTCGTCGAGCAACCGCTCCGGTTCGCTGACGCTGTTGACGAGCCCGAGCCGCAGCGCCTCGTCCGCCGGCACGAGCCGGCCGGTGAAGCAGATCTCGCTGGCGTGCGCCGGGCCGATGAGCCTGGTCAGCAGCCACGACGTCCCGAGGTCGCCGGCCGACAGGCCGATCCGGACGAACGCCGCGTTGAACCTGGCGCTGGTCGAGGCCAGCCGGATGTCGGCGGCGAGGGCCAGCGACATCCCGCCGCCGGCGGCGGCCCCGTTGACCGCGGCGATGACCGGCACGCGCATCGAGCGCACCGCGAGCAGTGCCCGGGCCGCCCGCTCCTGCTGGTCCAGCATGCCCAGCGCGCCGAGCCCCGGGAGGTCGTCAGCGTCGGCGAGGTCGTAGCCCGCGCAGAACGCCTTCCCGGCTCCGGTCAGGACGACGACGCGGCAGTCGTCCTCGCCGTCGAGCGCCTCGGCCGCGTTCTCGAGCTCGTCGAACATGGTATTCGTCATCGCGTTGTGCCGCCCGGGGCGGTTCAGGGTGATGACGACGACGCCCGGCCGCGGTTCGTCGAGTGCGAGCGTCTCGTACGACGCATCCAGGGTCTTCATCACCGGCTCCTCCAGGGTTGGCGATCGACCCCATCCTAAGCCATGGACCAATGGTTAGGCCAAATAATCCTTCCGATCGTCTAGCCGTGCATCGGACGGTTGGACCTGCTGAATGCTATTTTAGGTACGACCAAATGTTCGAAATCGGAGACTGCTCATGGCCGCTGAACCAGCGATCTCGGAGACCGGGCCCCGTCGGCACCCCGTACAGCTGACTCCCATGCAGGTCCCGAAGGCGTCCGACGTGCTCGCCGACGACCTGCGCGAGCGGATCCTGCGCAGCGAGTTCCCGGAGGGGACGGCACTGCCGCCGGAGCGGGAGCTCGTCAACCAGACCAAGATGAGCCGGACCACCGTCCGCGAGGCGCTGCGCATCCTCGAGGTGCAGGGACTCGTCCGGATCAAGACCGGCCGCGCCGGCGGCGCCTTCGTGTACCGGCCCGGCAAGGAGTCCGTCGCCGACTCGGTCAGCCTGCTGATCCGCGGCCGGCAGATCCGGATCCCGGCGCTGCTCGAGACCCGCGAGGCGATCGAGCCCTACTGCGCGCAGCTCGCCGCGAAGCACCGGACCGACGAGGACCTCGAACGCCTGGACAAGGCGAACGAGGCGATCGCCGCCGACGGCACGCTCGCCGAGTTCCTCCAGGCCAACGTCGACTGGCACGTCGGCGTGGCCGTCGCGAGCCACAACGAGCTGCTGGCGGGCTTCATGCTGGCCCTGTCCCGCAGCATCTACGAGGCCACCGACACGCAGGGCTTCGTCGACGCCGACGTGCGCCGGACGACGCTGCGGGCTCACCGCACGGTGACCAAGGCCATCCGCGACCAGGACCCCGATGCCGCGTCCCGCCGGATGAGCCGCCACGTGCACTCCTACGCCGAGGCCGTCATGGAGATCGAGGACCGGGCCGCCATCACCGTTCCCGAAACCTGATGTGATGCTGAGCGGTGAGGGTGATGGCCGATGCGTGATGTCCTTCAGCAGCTGGTCGAGTGGTGGCGCGCCGGTGAGCCCGTCGCGGTCGGAACCGTGGTCGCGACGTTCGAGTCCGCACCCCGGCCGCCGGGCGCGGCGATGCTCGTCGGTCCGGGTGGCGAAGCCGTCGGCAGCGTGTCCGGCGGCTGTGTCGAGGGTGCGGTGTACGGGACCGCGGAACAGGTCCTGGTCGACCGCGTGCCCGTGCTGCAGCGGTACGGCGTGAGCGACGAGTCGGCGTTCGCCGTCGGGTTGACCTGCGGAGGCATCCTGGACGTCTTCGTCGAGCGGGTCGACCGGGAGTCGTACCCCGAGCTGGGCGCGATCGCCGCCGACGTCGAAGCCCACCGGCCCGTCGCCGTGGCGACCGTGATCGCGCATCCCGACCCCGCACGCGTCGGCCGTCGCCTCGTCGTGCGGCCGCTGGACGCGGAGCAGCCGCGGGCCGGCGGCCTCGGCTCGGAACGCAGCGACGACGCCGTCGCCGACGATGCCCGCGGCCTGCTGGAAGCCGGCATGACCGAGACCCTGGAGTACGGACCGGAGGGCCAGCGGCGCGGCGAGGGCATGCGGGTGTTCGTGTCGTCGTACGCGCCGGTGCCGCGGATGCTCGTGTTCGGAGCGATCGACTTCGCCGCCGCGGTCGCGAAGGTCGGCTCGTTCCTCGGCTACCGGGTGACCGTGTGCGACGCGCGCGGCGTCTTCGCGACCGCGTCGCGGTTCCCGTCCGCGGACGAGGTGGTGATCGACTGGCCGCACCGGTACCTGACCGCCGAGGCCGAAGCCGGCCGGATCGACGGCCGGACCGTGATCTGCGTGCTCACCCACGACCCGAAGTTCGACGTCCCGCTGCTGGAGGTGGCGCTGCGGCTGCCCGACGTCGCGTACATCGGCGCGATGGGCTCTCGTCGTACCCACGACGAACGCGAGAAGCGCCTCCGCGAGGCCGGACTCACCGACGCCGAGCTGGCGCGGTTGTCCAGCCCGATCGGCCTCGACCTCGGGGCCCGGACCCCTGAGGAGACAGCGATCAGCATCGCCGCCGAGATCATCGCGACGCATTGGGGTGGAGCCGGCAGGCGACTGTCGGGTCTGGACGGCCCGATCCACCACTGACGGCACCACAGGCCCTAGGTGATGTCGGCGACGGTGGCGCCGAGTGCCTCGACCAGCTCGGCGGCGTCGACCGTCAGGCCGACGCCGTGCGCGCCGCCGCCGATCGAGATCGTGCCGGAGATGCTCACGTCGGCGACGACCGGCCAGGCGTGCGTGCTGCCGAGCGGCGTGATCGTGCCACGCTCGTAGCCGGTGACCGCACGCGCCGTCGCGGCGTCGGGCATCGACAGCCGGTTCACGCCGAGCAGCGCGCGCAGCTTCGGCCAGGCGATCTCGCGGTCGCCGGGCACCAGCACGAACCGGTAGTCGTCGTCGGCGAGCCGCACCACGATCGTCTTCACCAGCGACGCCGGCTCGATCCCGCGGGCCGCCGCGGCCTCCTCCAGCGACCGCACCGGCCCGTGCCGCGTCACCCGGTGGTCGAGCCCCAGCTCCTCCGCCGCCGCCACGGCCCGCTCCTCGCTCACCAGCCCATCATCCGATCACTCACCACGTTCGGGGCTCCGCCGTGCGAGACCCGCCGCCGGCGTCGTGGCGCGCCGCGAGCCGAAGCGGCTGGCATCGAGCCGGGTCGCGCCGCTGAGCGGGGTCGTCCCGCCGAGTCCGACACGCATCGCGTCGACCGCTGACCCGGCCTGCTGCGACTGGGCGAAGCCGGTCTGCCGCGCGGCGGACCCTCGCTCGGCCTGCCGGCCGGGCGAGGTCCGCTCGCCGATCAGCTTGCTGACCTCGGCTGACCCGAGCCGCTCCGCCTGCGCACCCGCCACCGCCGACTGCCGGCGAAGCATGTCGTCCTTGGGCAGGGCGTCCAGGCGCTCGAACGGTGGACGCATCGCCTCCGCGATCCGCTTGATCGACGCGTCTCGCTGTGACCGCGTCTCCAACTGCGCCAGCGGACTCTTGTCGTACAACAAGGTGGCAGCATGGTCGAACTTGTTGTCGACGGTCTGCACGTTCAGCTGTCGCAGTACCTTGTCGCCGTCGATCCCGGTACGACGCCCGATCGCGTTCGCGAACGACTGCGCGGCCGGCACGAACGGGCGGTATACCGGCTCGCTGCCCTCGGCGTCGCTGATGCCGGGCGCGATCCGCTCCAGCCCGAGTTCGTCGATGTACTCGTTCAGGTGCCGGTGACTCCACGCCTCCGTGACGCCTTCCTCGAGCGCCTTGCCGGCCTTGGTCTGGTACGCGTTCTTACCGTCGCGGTAGTGCGCGCCCTCCTGGGTCAGCAGATGCGAGTTCTCGTGCAAAGTCGTCTTGAGGGCGTTGCGGTAGCTCCGCAACGTCTCCGGGGGCTGGTTGTAGTGGCCGGCGTACTCGAACATCTCCCGCAGTGGCTCATTGACCCGGTCGTCCTTGTAGCCGATCGAGCCTTCCCAGCGAGCGATCCCCGAGTACTCCTCCCTCGGGTCGACGACGAACTGGTGACCGTTCCAGGACGAGTGGTGCGCGCCGCTGATCGCGACGGCCGCATGGGCCTGGCGGTCTTTGAGCTCCTGGTACGACGAGACGTGGTTGGCGCCGGTGCTCATCGGCCGTCAGCGTCCGCTGTCAGCCCGGTCGTCCGATTGGATCGCGTCAATCAACATTGCGAGCGACTCGGTCAGGTCCCGGATCGCGTCCTGCTCGTCAGCGCCGGCCGTCGCCGC
>DASXRB010000691.1:0-2964 GCA_036506875.1 Kribbellaceae bacterium
CCGAGCCGCGTGGTCACCACGGTGGACGCCGACACCGGCGCGACCCTGGTCCGCGAGGAGACGATCGAGACCGCCACCGGCGACGGCAAGAGCCTGTACTCCGGCACCGTGCCGATCGACACCACCCAGGGCACCAGCGGCTACACGATGAAGGACCCGGTCCGCGGCGGTGGGTGGACCATCGACGTGAACAACGGCGAGGACCTTCCGCTGTTCTGCCAGCTGTTCGGTCTCGGCTGCGCGACCGGCCCGACCTTCACCGATGCCGACAACCACTGGGGCAGCGGTACGACGGCCGACCGGGCCAGCGCCGCCGTCGACGCGCACTACGGCGCGGCGACCACCTGGGACTACTACAAGAACGTGCACGGCCGCAACGGCATCTTCAACGACGGCAAGGGCGTGCGTAGCCGCGTGCACTACGGCAGCAACTACGTGAACGCCTTCTGGGACGGCAAGCAGATGACCTACGGCGACGGCGACAACGTCGTCGCGGGCCCGCTGGTGTCGATCGACGTGGCCGGCCACGAGATGTCCCACGGCGTCACCAGCGCCACCGCGAACCTGACCTACTCCGGTGAGTCCGGCGGCCTGAACGAGGCCACCAGCGACATCTTCGGCACGATGGTCGAGTTCTACTCCGGCAACGCCTCCGACCCGGGCGACTACCTGATCGGCGAGGAGATCATGAAGGACCGCCCGGCGCTGCGGTTCATGGACAAGCCGAGCAGGGACGGCAACTCCGCGGACTGCTGGAGCTCCGACGTCGGCAACCTCGACGTGCACTACTCGTCGGGTGTGGCGAACCACTTCGCCTACCTGCTGGCCGAGGGCAGCGGCGCCAAGACGATCAACGGCGTCGACTACGACTCGCCGACCTGCAACGGCTCCACCGTGTCCGGCATCGGCCGGGACAAGGTCGGCAAGATCTGGTACCGGGCGCTGACCGTCTACATGACGTCCAGCACCAACTACGCCGGGGCCCGCACCGCGACGCTGAGCGCGGCGAAGGACCTGTACGGCGCCGGCAGCACCGAGTACGACGCGGTGGCCGCGGCCTGGTCCGCGGTCAAGGTCGGCTGACCGGGCTGATCGTCGTACCTGATGTGAAGTAGTGAGCGGTCCGGCCGCGCGGCGCGCACCGGTGTGCGCCGCGCGGCCGGAACCGCGACATGTTCATCTCGGGGTCGTCGACCATGACTCCTCGCGGTGTCAGAATCCGGCCATGTCTGCCCTGTTCAGCCTGCGTCGCAGGCGCATCCCGGCCCTCGTGGCCGGCTCCGGCCTCGTGCTCACCGGCACCGTGTTCGCGGTCGGGGGATCCGCGACCGGTGCGGCGGCCGCGTCGGCGTCCGTCATCGTCTCGGAGGTGTACGGCGGCGGGGGCAACTCCGGCGCGCCGTACCTCAACGACTACGTCGAGCTCACCAACCTCGGTACGACGCCCGTCGACGTGACCGGGTGGTCGGTCCAGTACGCGTCGGCCAGCGGTACCTCGTGGGCCAACAAGATCAACCTGTCCGGCACCATCGCGCCCGGCCAGGCCTACCTCGCCCAGGGTGCCAGCGGCGGCACCAGCGGCCAGCCGCTGCCGCCCGCGGATGCCGCCGGCGGCGTCAACCTGTCGGCCACCTCCGGCAAGGTCGCGGTCGTCAGCTCGACCACCAGCCTGACCTGTGCGACGGGATGCGCGACGGCGCCCGGCGTGGTCGACTTCGTCGGCTACGGCGCCGCGAACGACGCCGAGACCGCTCCCGCGCCGGCCGGCTCGAACACCACCTCGGTCACCCGCACGGACCCGACCAAGGACACCGACAACAACGCGACCGAGTTCGCCGCCGTCGCGCCGACACCGAAGACGCTGACGACCACCCCGCCGCCTCCGCCGCCGAGCGCGCGGATCCACGAGATCCAGGGCGCGGCACACCGTTCCCCGCTGGCCGGCACCAAGGTCGGCGACGTCACCGGCGTGGTGATCGCGAAGACCTCGAACGGCTTCTGGTTCGAGGACCCGGAGCCGGACGCGGACCCGGCCACCAGCGAGGGCCTGTTCGTGTTCACCTCGTCCGCGCCGGCGGTGTCCGTCGGTGACGCGGTGAGCGTCGTGGGCACGGTCAGCGAGTTCCGTCCCGGCGGCTCGGGCGGCACCAACAACCTGAGCACCACCGAGCTGACCAACCCGGTCGTCACCGTCACCGGTACGGCGGGCCTGCCGGCGCCGGTGATCGTCGGCCCGGGCGGCCGGGTGCCGCCGTCCACGGTGATCGAGGACGACGCCGCCGGCAACGTGGAGACGTCCGGCACGTTCGACCCGGACACCGACGGCATCGACTTCTGGGAGTCGATGGAGGGTATGCGGATCGGCATCGACAACCCGTCGGTCACGGGGCCGACGAGCTCGTTCGGCGAGGTCCCGATCGTGGCCGCCGGCGCGGCCGTGCGGACCACCCGCGGCGGGATCGTGCTGCAGGCCGGCGACAGCAACCCGGAGCGGCTGCTCACCGACGACGTGCTCGCGCCGGCGCCGGCCGCCAAGACCGGTGACACCCTGGCCGGCACCGTGACCGGCGTGCTCGACTACTCGTTCAGCAACTTCAAGCTGCAGCTGACCGGCACCCCGGCCGTCGTCGACGGCGGCCTGCAGCGCGAGACGACCGTCCCGGCCGGCAAGAAGGAGCTGTCGGTCGCGACGTTCAACGTCGAGAACCTCGACCCGGCCGACGGCCCGGGGAAGTTCGGCGGCCTGGCCGCCGGCATCGTGCACAACCTCGCCTCGCCGGACATCCTGGCGCTGGAGGAGGTCCAGGACAACGACGGCCCGGTCGACTCCGGCACCGTGGACGCCGACGTCACGCTGAACACGCTGGTCGACGCGATCCGCGCCGCCGGCGGCCCGTCGTACGCGTGGCGGCAGATCAACCCGGTCGACGACCAGGACGGCGGCGAGCCCGGCGGCAACATCCG
>DASXRB010000692.1:0-3053 GCA_036506875.1 Kribbellaceae bacterium
GCGCTGATCTCGAACACCGCCACCAAGTTGCTGTTCGGCGGGATGAGCGACGACGACGACCTGGCGGCCTGGTCGACCCTGACCGGGGACCGGGAGGAGAAGGTCGTCACCAAGGACCGCGACACCGGCGCGGAGTCGGTCACCAACCGCCGGGTCCCGGTGCTGACGGCGGGCCAGATCGGGCAGCTCCGCGCGGGCCAGGTGCTGATCCTGTCGCGGGCGATGCCGCCCTCGATCGGCCGGGTAAGGATGGCGTGGAAGCGCTGGGACATGCGCCAGCTGCGCCTGGCCGCCTGGCGCAACGCCAAGCAGGCCCGGCTCGACCAGCTGGCCGAGGTGTGGGGCCGGCGCTACGCCAACGCCGTCGCGTGGGTGCTCGAGCACGGCGTCACCGGGCTGGAACGGGTCGCCGACGCGACGGGCCGCTGGCTCGACGCGAACGACCCCACCCGTGAACTGGTCGACCGGCTGCGGTTGTCCGGTGCGAGGCGCAAGGCCCGCGCCGCCCTCGACGCCCGCACAACCGACCCGGCGATCGGCGAGCGGGCCGAGACCGACGGCGGCCCGCGATGACCGTCGAGTTCTTCCTCGGTACTCACCAGCCCGGCTGGCTCCGCGACAGCGCCGTGCCGCTGTTCGTGTCCGACCGTCGCCTGCGCGGGTACAAGAAGTTGCCGAAGGCCACGAACCGTTGGGCTCTGGACTCCGGCGGCTTCACCGAGCTGTCCGCGCACGGATCCTGGGACCAAGGGCCGACGCCGCGCCAGTACACCGACCGGGTCCGTCGCTACAGCGACGAGATCGGAAACCTTGCCTGGGCTGCGCCGCAGGACTGGATGTGCGAGCCGTGGATCCTCGTCAAGACCGGTCTCGCGCTCGGAGAACACCTGCGCCGCACCGTCGGAAGCTTTGTGCAGTTGCGGGAACTCGCGCCGGATCTGCCGTTCATTCCCGTCGTGCAGGGCTGGCGGCCCGAGGACTACCTCGCGTGCGTCGACCTCTACGCGGCCGCCGGCGTGGACCTGTCGGCGAGTCCGGTCGTCGGGCTGGGATCGGTGTGCCGGCGGCAGGCCACGAACGAGGCAGTGGCGATCATCGACGCGCTGCACAGCGTCGGTGTGCGTCGCCTGCACGGTTTCGGGTTCAAGGTGCTCGGGCTGCGCCGCTGTGGCCAGCGGCTCACTTCGGCCGACTCGATGGCCTGGTCCATCGAGGCACGTCGTAACGCGCCGCTGCTGGGCTGTCGGCACAGGAACTGCGCGAACTGTCCGCGGTACGCGTACCGGTGGCGTGAGCGAGTCCTCGGATCGATCCCGAGCTACGAAACCCTCGCACTCTTCGACCACCAAGCCGCGACGCGCGGTGCGCTCGACGACGCCCCTGGTGCCGCATGAGTACGCCGACCGGATCCGCTGCGGACGAGCTGCGCGCCTACTACGGCTGCCTGGAGCTGGAACGGCGGGGACTGCGCGCCGTGCCCGCCTACGACGAGAACGGCCACGCGACGGGCCGGGTCGCGATCGCCCCGGACGCCTTCTGTGACTGGCTTGACGACTACCTCGACGGCCTGCGTGAGGCCGAGGGAGAGGACGACTGATGCAGCACGACGACGAGAAGGACCCCGGCACCGCCGCGCTCGCGGCGGTCGCCGGGCTGGCCCGCTCGGTCGAGACGCTGACCCGCGACGTGGCCGCGATGAAGCAGGGCCTGCAGCACACGGCATCGGCCGCGGCGCTGAGCCAGCTCGCGCAGGTGGTGACGAACCTGGGCGAGGCGCTCAGCAAGCCCCGCGGCGGCGGCAAGGACGAGCAGGCCGAGCCGGTGCCGTCGTGGCTGAACCTGCCCGCCGACGGCGACGCCGCGCAGAAGATGCTCGGCGAGTTGCTGCCGTGGCTGCACGATGTCTACCTGCGCTACGGCGACGCCCGCCGGACGCTGCCGGCGTGCTGGCTGTGGCACGGCGAGATCGTCGAGGAACTCGTCTGGCTGATGGGTACGTGGCAGCTGGCCTACCAAGGCCCCGACGCGTCGTACCGGCTGGCGGGGGACTGGCACGACCGGCAACGCCAGGGCGTCGCCCGGCGGATCGGTGACCTGTACGCGGCCGGGTGCGACCTGCTGACCCACCGCGACCAGCCCGCGCCCGTAGCCGCGGTCCCGCTCGCCGACGCCGCCGAGGCGATCGTCGCCTGGTGGGCCACCGACCGCGACCTGCCCGGCCCGGTCCCGACCCCGGAGCAGATCCGGGCCGCCCGGCCCGGTGGCCTGTCCATCGTCGGCGACGACCCGCACAACAACGCCGGAGGCTACCGATGACGACCCTGACTGTTGCCGCAGGCCCCTTCCTCGCGGCGGCGATCGATCAGCTCGACCTGACCAGTCCCGCGGTTTTGGCCGGGGCCGGTGTCGGCGGCCTCATTCTGCTCGCCGTGATCGTCGTCGCGGTCCGCCGCACGGTCCACGCGACCCGCAGGTTTGCGGAGCGTGGCGCGCTGTCCGGGCGGCGGGTCCTGATCGTGGTCGCGGTCGGCGCCGCATTCGGCGTGGCCGGGATCGGTGGGGCGCGGTCGTTCAACGCGGTGTCGGAGAAGTTCGACAGCGCGCTGGTGCCGTTGGTTGCCGACGGCATGATCATCGCCTGCACCGCGTTGCGGCTGGCCGCGCTGACCCGCGGGTGGCGGATCCCGGGGGCGTTGGCCACCACGTATCTGTTCATCGGCGGCACCGTCGCGCTGAACGTCGACGCCGCGCACGGTATCGCCGACGCGGTCGCGCACGCCCTTGCCCCGTTGGCCTACGCGGTGCTGGTCGAGATGCTCGCGCACCTGCTGCGGCTGCACATGCAGCTCGCCCAGCCCGCCCGGGCGCGACTGTCCGCGCTGACCTGGCTCACCTCCCCGGTGATCACCACCCGCGTGTGGCTGCACCTGTCGCGGACCGGCAGCGACGACCCGGTCGCGGCCCGGGCGCTCGTGCAGCAGGTCGTGCGGATGGCGTCGCGGCTGAACTCGATCTGCCCGAGCCGCCGCCTGTGGCCGCTCGACTCGGCCCGC
>DASXRB010000693.1:0-4623 GCA_036506875.1 Kribbellaceae bacterium
GCCTGGCCGCGCACGACCGCCGACCGGGTGCGCTCCGGCCTGATCGCGGGCTCGACGGGCATCGTGGGCGCGTTCCTGATCGCGGGCGCCCGGGTCGCGCGACTCGGTGCGGTCCCCGCTCCGGGCGCCACGTTCGTCGCCGGCGGCCGGATGGCCAGTGAGCACCCGGCCGGCAGCTACTCGTTCTACCTCGCCGAGGAGGGCCTGCGGGCGGGGTACCTGCTGGCGCTGGTGCTGATGACGGTGCCGTTCGCGGCACTCGCGGTGCAGGCTTTGCGGCTCGGCACGACGCGCCGCGAGCGGTGGATGTCGGCGCTCCGGCTGGCGGGCGGGACGCCGGCAGAGGTACGACGGATCGCCGCGGCCGAGTGCGCGATCGCAGCATGTGCGGGAGGGGTGCTCGCACTGCCGTCGTACGGGCTGCTGTGGTTCGTCCTCGACCGGCTGACGCCGACCACCGGCCGGCTGCTGCCGCCGCCGGACGTGCTCGACCTGGCTGCCTGGGCCGGTGTGATCGCGCTGTCGGTGGCCGCCGGAGCGCTGGCCGGCTGGGTCGTGCACCGGCGGGTCGTCGACGACCCGCTGTCCGGCAGCCGGCACGGCACCGCCGGCGGACCGGGCGCGGGCTCGCTCGCGGTGCTCGCCGGCGGTCTCCTGACCGCGGTCGTGAGCTTCGCCCTGGCCACGTCGGCCTCCAGCGCGCTGGGGCTGGCGGCGCTCGGCGCGCCCGTCGGGCTGGTCTGCGCGGCACTGGCCGCCGGGCCCTGGGTCGTGCGGCTGAGCGGCCGGCTGCTGGTCCGGTCCGGCCGGCCGCTAGCCCTGCTGGCCGGTCGCCGGATGGTGACCGACCCGCGCACCGGCGGCCGCGCCGCGGGGGTGCTGGTCGTGTGCGGCATGGTGATCGGCGTCGTCGACGTCCTGGCGACCGGCCTGCTCCGCCGGCACCCGGACGCGCACGACATCGACTTCCACCTGACCGGTTTGGCACTGGCCGCCGCGGCGGCCGGGGTCGCCGCGCTGGTCGCGGTGTTCTCGCTGGTCGTCGGGGCGACGGACGACCTGCTGACGCACCGGCGGTCGATCGCGTCGCTGCGCGTCCTCGGGCTGGAGCCGCGGCACGTCCGCCGGGTGCAGCGCCGGCAGTTGTCCGCGCCCGCTGTCTGCGCGACGGCCACCGGGATCCTCGCGGGCACGGCCGCGATGTGGACCGTCGAGTCGTCCTTCGCCGAGGCCATGGCGCGCCGGTGGACCGTCCTCGTCACGGTCGGCGCGCTGGCCGGGTGTGCGCTCGCCGTGTGGGTCGTCGTACTCCTCGCGGCGCGGCTGCTGACCGGATCGTTGCGGGAGGCGATGGACCCGGAGAACCTGCGGGCCAGCTGAGCGGGCCGTCGATGCGTCGTACCGGTGGTGTGACAGAGGGGGAGTCATGGCGGTCGTGAGCTACGACGTCGGGGTGGACGTGCGGGTGCCGCGGGCGCGGCCCGGGTTCGCGGTGGGGCTGCTCGGCGTGCCGAACCAGATGACGCTGGTGCGGACGGTCGTCGCGGCGGCGGTCGCGGTGTGGGCGTTCCACGACGGGGGCTGGCGGTGGCTGGTCGCGGGGTACGCCGTCTATTGGGCCGGTGACCTGCTGGACGGCATGGTGGCGCGGCTGCGGAACGAGGAGACCGTGGTCGGCGCGGTGCTGGACGTGGTCTGCGACCGGGTGAACACGCTGCTGCTGGCCGGGGCGTTCATCTCGGTGTACCCGCGGGTTGCCGGGCCGATCCTGGTGTTTTTGCTGCAGTTCGCCATCCTGGACACCATGCTGACACTCGCGTTCCTGCTGTGGCCGGGAGTGATCAGCCCGAACTACTTCTACCGGGTGGACCGGCCGATCTGGCTGTGGAACTGGTCGAAACCCGCGAAGGCGCTGAACACCGCCGGCGTGATCGTGTCGCTGGTGGTCGCGGTGATGTACGACGCCTACGGGCTGGCGTATCTCGTGGCGGCTGTGCTGGCGGCGGTGAAGCTGCTGTCCGCGGTGCAGCTGGCCACGATCCTGTCCGGACGTACGACGCCGGCGCCGTCATCGTGACGGTGCTGGATTGGGTGTGGCAATCGGTGCTGGCCGTGGCGTTCGGCGCCGGGTCGGCCGTCGTACCCGCGCTGAACGCCGAGGCGTACGTGCTCGGTGCGGGCGTCTCGGGTGCCCTGGACCCGGTGACAGCCGCGGTCGGGGTGGCGGTCGGGCAGACGGCGGGGAAGGTCGCGATGTTCCTCGCGGTGCGGTACCGGCCGGGGTACGCGACTGCGCACAAGGCGACCGAGCCCGCCGCACTCGACCTGTCGTCGCGGTGGGGGCGGTTCCGGCAGCGGGTCCGCGACGTCAGCGCGGCGATGCTGCGGCTGCTGAGTGACGTCCGGTACGGCGTGCCGGTGACGCTGGTCAGCTCGTTCGGGGGGATCCCGCCGCTGTACGCCGTGGCGCTGATCGCGGGCGCGAGCCGGATGCGCCTGGCGGGGTTCACGCTGGCAGTGCTGGCCGGGCGGGCCCTGCGTTTTGTCCTCCTGGCACTGGGCGTGTCGGCGCTCTAACCCCTCCGTCCCTTCATCGGGCCCTTGTGACCTGGCGTGTCGCCGTTCGTCGGTCCCTTCTGACCGTCCGCCGCGACCAGCTGTGAACACGAGTCGGTGAGCGTGAACGGCGCGGTGGGTCATTGAACATGACATTGGCTGTGCAATGACCCGACAAGGGGTACGACGCCCCGGCGCGCTGTGCAAGCACCGACCGAACCTTGTCTCGACCGCCGAGGCGTCCGTGGTCACGAGGGCCCGACGAACGGCGACACGCCGGGTCACAAGGGCCCGATGATTGGTACTGAGGGTGCGCTCAGGCGCTCTGGTCCTTCGTCGCGTCGATCAGGAAGCGCTTGCTGTAGGCAATGAATGAGCCGGTGTCCTCGATCCGGCGGTGCACGTCGTACAACGCGTCGCGGTACTTCTCCACGGTGAAGCCGGGGACGATCCAGATCACCTTGCGCAGGTAGTGCACGACGGCGGCGATGTCGAAGAACTCGGTACGCAACGACTCGTGCCGCAGGTCGCGGACGGTCAGGCCGGCCTCGGTGGCGAGGGCGGCCGCGCGCTCGGTGCTGCGGTCGGGGCTGACCGGTGTCGGGCCCATCATCGCCTCGGTGAGCTCGTGCATGCTGCCGGCCCCGACCTGCTGGGAGAAGTAGCTGCCGCCGGGTCGGAGCACGCGCGCGATCTCGCGCCAGACCGTCACCGTCGGGTGGCGGCTGACGACCAGGTCGAAGCTGGCGTCCTCGAAGGGCAACGGACCGGCGTCGGGCACGTCGACCACGGACGCGCCGAGGCGGCGGAGGTTGCCTCTGGCAACGGCGAGGTTCGGCGGCCACGACTCGGTCGCGACCAGCCGGCGCGGGGGTTCGGGGATGGTCGCCAGAACCTCGCCGCCGCCGGTCTGCAGGTCGAGGGCCGCGTCGGCGTGCCGCATCCGCTCCCCCATCAACCGCGCGTAGCCCCAGGACGGCCGCTGCTCGGTCGCGCGGCCATCGAACCAGGAGAAGTCCCAGCCGGCGGTGGGAACCGACTCCCCCTCGGCCAGCAGGTCCTCGAAGCTGCGGCGCTCTGTCACGCCGCCAGTCTCGGCAGGTCGCCTCCCACGACGCAACGAGGCCGGGTTCGCAGCCGCGGCAAGAGCCCGGCCCGCAACCGTTCCGGGAGCGGTGCGGGCCGGGCGGTCTGGACTGTCAGGCTCCCGTCGTCAGGTCGTAGACGGTGTAGCCGCCGACGGTCTGGGCGGTGTAGTTCGCCGCCACCCAGGAGCTGATCTCGCTCGAGGTCCCGCGGCCGGCGCCTCCCGGGGCACCGCCGGTGGCCACGAAGTAGTGGACCTTGCCCTGGGCGACGAGCTTCTGGAACTCGGCCAGGGTCGGTGTCGGGTCGGTGCCGTTGAAGCCGCCGATCGCCATCACGGGTACGCCGGACGCGATCTGCAGCGGAGCCGCGCCCATCGCGGTGACGGCTGCCGCCGACCAGCTGTACCCGGTGGCGCCGTTCCGCAGCAGCGTCACGAGATCGGCCGGCACCTGGTTGATCCCCGCTCCACCGAGGAACCCGCCCGCACGGCCCGCCGTCCCACCGGTCGCCGCACCGCCCTGACCCGGCATGCCCTGCCGGATCGTGCCCTGACCAGGCATCGCCTGGCCGGTGCCGGCCTGGCCCGGCGGCGGGCCGAAGCGGGCTCCGCCCGGGGCGCCCATCGGCCCTCCCCGGCCACCCACGCCGGCCATCGCGGCGGGGCCGGCGGACGGCAGCGCGCCGGCGTGCGAGGTGTCGATCGTCTGGGCCGAGTACGCGGCCGGCCCGGCCAGCGCCGCGAACGCCATGCTGAGCGCGGCGACGACACCGACCCGGCGCGCCATGGCCCGCCGTCGAACCGGAGCGCCGTCCGCCACGGCCGGCGTGAGCAGCAGCGCGGCTGCCGCGATCACGCCCGCCGCGACCACGGCGTACCGCAGCCACGGGTGCCAGTCGGCGGTCCGGTTCAGCAGCACGTACGACCAGCCGGCGGTCAGCAGCACCGCGCCGCTCAGCACCAGCCGCCAGGCCGGCCGG
>DASXRB010000694.1:0-9158 GCA_036506875.1 Kribbellaceae bacterium
GTGTGTCCCTGTGAGTGCTCCCGACAAGCTCTGTTCGACCTGGTGCCGCGAGCTCGGTGAGCCGCTCGCCGGGACGGCTGTCGTCGCGGCCGGCTGGCTGGTCGTCGAGCAGCCGGGGCCGTGGGGCGCGAAGGCGCCGACCCAGAGCCACCTGGACCCCGAGCTCGGTGCGCGGATCGACGAGGCGGCGAAGGACGCCGGGGTGCGCTTCGGGCTGATCCGGTCGCCGGGCCGGCACGCGGACGCGCCTCCCGGGGGCGGCAGCCGGCAGCTGTACGCGGCGTGCACGGTGCCCGGGCGGACCTTCCTGCTGGCCGGGCGGGTGGACGATCCGGCCGAGCTGGACCGGCTCGACCTCGACGCGCTGGCGAGTGGCGACCGGGACCGCGTCCTCGCCTCACTGCCGGAGCTGGCGGCGAGCGACGAGCCGGTGCTGCTGGTCTGTACGAACGGCAAGCGCGACGAGTGCTGCGCACTGCTTGGGCGGCCGATCGCGCACGCGGTCGCGGATCAGGCGCCGGGGCGGGTATGGGAGTCGAACCACCTCGGCGGGCACCGGTTCGCGCCGACCGTGACGGTCCTCCCCTACGGCACCATGCACGGGCATCTGGACGCCGCGACGGCGAGCCGCATTCTGGCCGAGGCCGCCACCGGCCGGACCGTACTCGACGGCCTGCGCGGCCGGTCGACCTGGTCGAAGCCGGGTCAGGTCGCCGAGGTCGCGGTCCGCACCCAGATCGGCGAGCTCGGGCTGGATGTGATGACCGTCACCGATGCCACCGGCGACACCGTCACCGTCACGCATCGTGACGGCCGCGCCTGGACGGTGACCGTCACGAGTGCTGTCGCGGAGCCGCCGCGGCCGGACTCGTGCGGCAAGGAACCGTACGACATGACCGTCCTCACAGCGGCCGAGGTCGTCCAGGCCCGACAATCGATACATGTCTGATCCCGGGCCGGAGCGCGACTTCGACGAGTTCGCGGACCTGCTGGCCGCGAACGCCGCGTACGCCGAGGACTTCGCGTACGGCGGATTCGACGGCATCGCCCACGCCGGCGTGGGCATCGTCACGTGCATGGACTCGCGCATCTCACCGCTCGACATCATCGGCCTCAAGCCCGGTGACGCGAAGGTGCTGCGCAGTCCCGGCGGCCGGGTCACCGAGGTGACCATGACCGGGCTGGTGCTCGGCGTCCAGCTGCTCGGCGTACGGCGCATCCTGGTCGTCCCGCACACCCGCTGCGCCATGGCGGCGATGACCGAGGACGAGCTGCGGGCGAAGGTCGAGGAGGCCGCCGGCAAGCCGGCCGGATACCTGTCGATCGCGGTCATCCCTGACCAGCGCGAGGCGCTGCGCCGCGACGTCGCCGCCATCCGCGAGCACCCGCTGATCGGGCCGGACGTCGCCGTCGGGGGTTTCATGTACGACGTGGACACCGGCCGGCTCGAGCAGCTCGTCTGACGTTCGGGAGCCGTAACCGCTCGGCTGCGCGGCGCGACGTCGTACGACCCTAGGCTGCTGGGCATGGAACCCGTCGGTGTGATCGGTGGCTCGGGGCTCTACACCCTGCTCGACGACGCGCGGACCGTGGATGTCGATACGCCGTACGGCGCGCCCAGCGCGGCCGTCGCGGTCGGATCGATGGGTGGCCGGGAGGTCGCGTTCCTGCCGCGGCACGGGCTGACGCACGAGTTCGCGCCGCGCCGGATCAACTACCGCGCGAACCTGTGGGCGCTGCGCACGCTCGGCGTCCGGCAGGTGCTCGCCCCGTCAGCCGTCGGCGCGCTCGACCCGGGGCTGGCGCCGGGGGCGTTCGTCGTACCGGACCAGCTGATCGACCGCACCAGCGGGCGGGAGCGGACGTTCTACGAGCAGCCGGGTGCGGTGGTGCATGTGGGGTTCGCCGACCCGTACTGCCCGCGCGGCCGGGCCGCGTTCCTTGCCCGCGGCAACGAGCTCGGGCTGGACCCGGTGGACGGCGGCACGCTGGTCGTGATCGACGGGCCGCGGTTCTCCACCCGCGCGGAGTCGCGCTGGAACGCTGCGGCCGGCGGGACGGTGGTCGGGATGACCGGGATGCCGGAGGCGATCCTGGCGCGGGAGCTGGCGCTGTGCTACACGCCGGTCGCGCTGGTCACCGATCACGACGCCGGGGTGGAGAGCGGGTCCGGGGTCACGCAGGCGGAGGTGTTCGAGGTGTTCGCGGCCCGGCTGGACGATCTGCGCAAGTTGCTCGCGGCAACGGTCGCGGCGCTGGACGACGACCCGGACTGTGCGTGCCGGCACGCGCTGGACGGCATGACGTTGCCAGTCCGGCTGCCGTGAGCCGGGTCCTGGTCACCGGCGGGGCGGGGTTCATCGGGCGGCACGTCGTCGACGCGCTCCGAGCCGATGGCGACGACGTCGCGGTGCTCGACTCGCTGCGGCCCGACGTGCATGTGTCCGCGCCGGCCGAGCTGCCGGAGCACCTGGCGGACGTGCGTGACCTGGCCGCTGTCGCCGCCGCGATCCACTGCGCGGACGTGGTCGTGCACCTGGCGGCCAAGGTGGGGCTCGGCGTGCGGCTGGACGACATCGACGACTACGTGTCGAGCAACGACCTCGGCACCGCGGTGCTGTTGCGCGCCGCCGCGGTCGCCGGGGTCCCGCACGTGGTGATGGCGAGCTCGATGGTCGTGTACGGCGACGGCGCGTATCGCTGCCCGGAGCACGGCCCGGTGCCGGTGCCGCCACGTCGTGCGGAGGACCTGGAGCGCGGCCGGTTCGAGCCGCGGTGCGTGCGGTGCGGGTCTCAGCTGCTGGCGGAGCCGGTGGACGAGGCGGCGCCGTTCGACCCGCGCAACGCGTACGCGGCGTCGAAGGTGCAGACCGAACTGCTCAGCCGGGTCTGGGCCCGGGAGACCGGTGGCTCGGTGACCGCGCTGCGGTTCCACAACGTGTACGGACCGGGGATGCCGCGGCACACGCCGTACGCGGGGGTGGCGTCGCTGTTCCACGCCGCCGCCGAGCGCGGTGAGGCGCCGCGGGTGTTCGAGGACGGCGGGCAACGCCGCGACTTCGTGCATGCCCGCGACGTAGCCGGTGCGGTCGCGGCGGCGGTACGGCGGCCGGGTCCCGCCGGCGAGGTGACGGCGTACAACGTCGGGAGCGGACGGGTCACCACGGTCGGGCAGCTGGCCGCGGCGATCGCGGACCGGCTGGGTGCGCCGGCGCCGGTGACGACGGGCGAGTACCGGCTCGGCGACGTGCGGCACATCACCGCCTCGTCGGAGCGGATAGCGGCCGGGCTCGGCTGGCGGGCCGTCGTACCGCTCGAAACCGGTCTCGCGGAGCTCGGCGAGCCGGCGGGTGTTGCTCAGGTCTAAATCATTTAGACCTGAACGCTCAGGCCTGGGCCACGGAGGCGGCGGGCAGCAGGACGTCGAAACGGCAGCCGTCCCCGACGTTGCGGACCGCGATCGACCCGTCGTGCAGCTCGACCAGACCGCGGGAGATCGCCAGTCCGAGCCCCGCTCCGCGATCACCGGCACCACGCTCCGGGTCGCCGCGGTAGCCCACGTCGAACACCCGCTCCAGGTCCGGCGCCGCGATCCCGCCGCAGCCGTCCTCGACAGCGATCCGCACCCGCTGGTCGTCCCCGCGCTCCGCGACCAGCCGTACGGTGCCACCGGGCGGTGTGTGCCGGATCCCGTTCGCGACCAGGTTGGTCACGGCGCGGGTGAGCTCCTCGGCATCGGCGGACACGGCAAGCCGCTCGGGGGCGGCCGGCAGCTCGGCGACGAGCTGTACGCCGGAGCGCTTGGCGGCGGCCTCCAGCTCGGACACGATGTCGTCGACGATCTCGACCATCGACACCAGCCGCCGGGTCCGCGGCGCGGGGTCGGTGGTCAGCCGGGACAGCTCGAACAGGTCGTCCACGAGCCGCGTCATCCGGTCGACGGTGACCTGGAGCTGGCGCAGCGCGGCCGGTACGTCGTCGACCACGTCGTCCTCGAGCGCCTCGGCCAGCGCGCGCACACCGGCCAGCGGGGTGCGCAGGTCGTGCGACATGAACGCGACCAGCTCGCGCCGGGACTGCTCGACCGCGCGTTCCCGGGTCCGGGCCGCCTCCAGCTGGGCGCGGGTCTGCTCCAGCTCGGTGGCCAGGGCCGTGAACTCGGCCGGACGGGAGGCGTTCGCGGCGCCGGCCGGCATACCGGAGTCGGTGAGGGAGGCCAGCCGCGCGCCGAGCTCGCGGGTGCCTTGGGTGAGCGAGCTGCCGATCAGCAGCGCCGACACCAGCGCGAACACCGCCGACACCGCCAGCGCCACGAGCACGACGACCGAGTCGTGGGTGCTGATGAACATCGCCTGCACGTTGACCAGCACCGCGGTGATCACCGCGACCACCGGCAGCAGCGTGGCGAGTACGACGCTGCGTCGCAGCGGCCAGTGCCGGGTCAGCGACAGCATCGCCATCCCCGCGACCCCGACCGCGGCGCAGGCGCCCGCCGTGATGGCGATGATGGTGAAGGTGTCCTTGTTCACCGCTGGCCCTCCTGCGTCGCGGCGGCGACCTCGTCGGCAGTGGCGAAGCGGTAGCCCGTGCGCGGCACGGTGACGACCAGCTTCGGCGCGGACGGGTCCTGCTCGATCTTCTCCCGCAGCCGCCGTACGTGCACGGTCACCGTGGAGGTGTCCCCGAAGTCCCAGCCCCACACCCGGCGCAGCAGTTCCGCCTTCGTGAACGCCTCACCGTCGTGCGTGGCCAGGAACGCCAGCAGGTCGAACTCGCGGTGCGTGAGCGACAGCAGCTCGCCGTCCAGGTGCGCGGTCCGCGCGGCGGCGTCCACCGTGAGCGGACCTCGTACGACGCGGCGCGGCCGGAGCGAGGCGCTCCCCTGGTCCAGCCGGCGCAGGACGGCGTGGACACGGAGCACGAGCTCGCGCGGGCTGACGGGTTTGACCAGGTAGTCGTCGGCGCCGAACTCCAGCCCGACCACCCGGTCCTCCTCCTCGCCGCGTGCCGACACCACGATGACGGCTGCGGCGTCCGCGGCGGCCCGGCGCCGGCGCAGCACCTCCAGGCCACTGAGGTACGGCAGCATCACGTCGAGTACGACGAGGTCGGGCCGGTCGCGCTGCCAGCGTTGCTCGGCCTCGCGCCCGTCGGCGGCGACGGTCACGTCGAAGCCCTCGCGGCGCAGGTACGCGGCGAGGACGGTCGAGACGGTGGCGTCGTCCTCGACGACCAGGACTCGTGCGGTCACGTACTGATCGTAGGGTCGCGTGAGCGCGCCGGGGCTCGTCTCCCGCCGCGAGGTGGCACGGCGTAAGCGAGCCGTCATCGTCACGGCCCCTCCGGCCGGTCGGTACGCCACTACGTTCGGCACATGGCTGACATCGACGTGGTGCTGCCCTGTCTGGACGAGGCCGCCGGGCTGGCGTGGTTGCTCGAACGGATGCCGCCCTGGGCGCACCCGCTCGTCGTCGACAACGGCAGCACCGACGGCACCGCCGAGGTCGCCCGGGCCGCGGGCTGCCGGCTCGTCAGTGCCCCGCAGCGCGGCTACGGCGCCGCCTGCTCAGCCGGTCTGCAGGCGGCCACCCGCGAGGTCGTGGCCGTCATGGACGCGGACGGCACCATCGACCCGGGGGCGCTGGCGGAGGTCGCCGCGCCCGTCCTGGCCGGGGACGCGGACCTCGTCGTGGGCCGCCGCCGCGCGGTCAGCCGCGCGGCCTGGCCGCTGCGGCTGCGGCTGGCGAACCACGTCCTCGCCCGCCGCCTGCGGCGCCGCACCGGCGTCCGGCTGCACGACCTCGGCCCGATCCGCGTCGCGCGCCGCGAGGCCCTGCTCGGCCTCGGCCTGACCGACATGCGGTCCGGTTATCCACTCGAGACCGTGGTGCGCGCCGCCGGAGCGGGCTGGCGGATCGGCGAGGTCGACGTCGCCTACCTCCCACGCATCGGCCACTCCAAGGTCACCGGCACGGTCCGCGGCACGATCCAGGCCGTCTCCGACATGAGCGCGGTGCTCCGCTCATGACCACCACCGTCGTCATGCTCGCCAAGGAACCAGTCCCCGGCCGGGTCAAGACCCGCCTGCAGGCCAGGTTCACCCCGCAGCAGGCCGCCCGCCTGGCCACCGCCGCCCTCGCGGACACCGCCGCCGCCATCCGCGAGCTGCCGGTCCGCCCGGTCCTCGCGTACGACGGCCGCCCCGGCACCTGGCAACCGCGCGGCTTCCACCCCGTCCGCCAGGTCCCCGGCGACCTCTCGCACCGCATCGAAGCCGCCCTCCACGCCGGCCTGTACGACCTGCCCGTGCTGCTGGTCGGGATGGACACGCCGCAGCTGCGGCCGGCGCTGCGGGAGGTGTCATGGGACGGGGCCGACGCGCTGCTGGGGTTGACCGAGGACGGGGGCTACTGGGCGATCGGGCTGCGGGGGTTCGTGCCGGGGTGCGTGGCGGGGGTGCCGATGTCGACGGACCACACGGGTGAGGCGCAGCTGGAGCGGCTGCGGTCGCTGGGGTTGCGGGTGCGGCTGCTGCCACGGCTGCGGGACGTGGACACGCCGGCCGACGCCGCGGCGGTGGCGGCTGCGGCGCCGGGGCTGCGGTTCAGCGGGGTGCACCGGCGGCTCGTGGCCGCCGAGGCCGCCGAGCACATGGCGGGCGACCGGGTCTTCGACCTGGCGCTGGCCGGCGAGCACGGCGGCGTCGCGTACGTGGACCCGGCGAGCGGTGCGGCGCCGGTCGCGCTGGACCACGAGCGGTGGCAGCAGCCGGCCGACGAGGTGGACCGGCTGGTGCTGAGCCGGTGCCGCGGCCCCGCGCTGGACATCGGTTGCGGGCCGGGGCGGATCGTGCGGGCGCTCGCGGAGCGCGGTATTCCGGCGCTCGGGGTGGACACCTCGCCGGTCGCTGTCGCGCTGACCGCGGAGCGGGGTGCGGCGGTGCTGCACCGGGCCGTGCAGCGTCCGCTGCCGGGTGAGGGCCGGTGGGGCACGGTGCTGCTGATGGACGGCAACCTCGGCATCGGGGGCGACCCGGAGGCGCTGCTGCGACGCTGTCGCGACCTGGTCCGCGACGACGGCGTCGTGATCGTGGAGGTCGACGCGGACGACCGGGTCGACGAGACGACGGCGCTGGCGGTGTTCGACGACACCGGCGGCTGGACCGACGGCGTTCCCTGGGCCCGCGCCGGCTCCCCCGCCTGCCGGGCGCACGCGCGCAGGGCGGGATTTGTCGTCGCCGAGGAGTGGATCGCGGAGGGACGGCGATTCCTGGCACTGCGGCCGGAGACCCGATGAGCCGCGCGACCGCCGCCGTCGCGCTGGCCGGTGCGCTTGCCTGCGCTGTCGCGGACGCGTTCTATCTCGGACTGCTCGGTGGTGACGGCGCTGGCGCGTGGCTGCTGGTGTTGTCGTGGGTCGTGTTCGGCGGAGTGCTCGCCGGGCTCGCGCTGGCACGCGCGGAGCGGCGGCCGTCCCTGCGCCGGCCGGTCGCGGTGATCGTGCTCGCGGCCGCGCTGGTCCAAGTACCGGGCCTGCTGGTGGCCCCGCTGAACAGCTCGGACGCCTACCGCTATGTCTGGGACGGTCGCGTCCAGCTCAGCGGCATCTCGCCGTACCGGATGGCACCGCTCGACGACCGGCTCGCCGGGCTGCGCGACCCGGTGCTGTTCCCGGGGCTCGGACCGGCCGACCGCACCGGGGTCAGCGGGCTGTCGAGCGACACCGTCGACGACCCCCGGACGCGGATCAACCGGCCGCGGGTGCCGACCATCTACCCACCGGTCGCGCAGCTGTGGTTCGCCGGGATCGCGGCCGTCACGCCATGGCGCCTCGGCACACTCGGCGTGCGGATCGCGGCGGCGCTGGTCGCGGTCGCCACCACCGCGCTGCTCGCGATCGCGCTGGCCCGCTGCGGACGGCGGCTGTGGCTCGCACTCGGGTACGGCCTGTCCCCCGCCGTGGCGGTTGAAGCCGCGAACAGTGGGCACGTCGAGCTGCTCGCGACGCTGCTGGTGGTCGCCGCGGCGATGACGGTACGACGCAGGCTGCTCAGCGGCGTGCTGCTCGGGCTGGCGGTGGCGGTGAAGGTGGTGCCGCTGCTCCTGCTGCCGGCGTTGCGTACCGGGCTGCGCGGCCGGCTCGGGACGGCGACGACCGTGCTCGCGTCGTACCTGCCGCACCTGCTGGTCACCGGCTGGCTGGTGCTCGGGTACCTGCCCGGCTACCTCGGCGAGGAGGGCTTCGACGGCGGGCACGACCGGTACGCCGTCCTCTCGGTCTTCCTGCCGGAACCGGCTCGGGCGCCCGCGGCGCTGCTGGCCGGTGCCGCCATGGCCGCACTCGCCTGGTACCGGACGGCGCGGGACGGCGCGGCCGTGACGGCGACCTGGCTGTTCGGGGCGGCGATGCTGATCGGGACTCCGAGCTACCCGTGGTACACGCTGCCGCTGCTCGGCCTCGCGGTCCTCGCCGGGCGGTGGGAATGGCTGGCTGTCGTGGTGAGCGCCTACGGCGCCTACACCGCGTACGACGACCCCGGCCGGATCCGTGCGTGGTACGTCGTAGCGGCGCTGGTCGTACTGGCCGCCACCGTCTGGCGGCAGGCTCCCATCCGCTTCCCATTCAGGATCTTCGCAAGGCGCACGGCCGCTGACAGATACGTTGCATGACCTTCCGCCTACGCACCGCAACGGCCTCACCGCGCTGTTCTGACCTGGACGAGCTCACACGCGCTCATCGAGCACCGCCAGGTAGTGCACGTTGGTCATCACGCCGAGGACGTTGCCGAACGGGTCGGCGACCGAGGCGGTGACGAACCCCGGGCCGCGCTCGCGGACCGGCTCGTACTCCTTCGCGCCCAACTCCAGCAGCCGAGCGACCGTCGCCTCGAGGTCGTCGACGTGCCAGTAGACGATCGCGCCGCCGGGCTGACCCGTGCCCGAGCCGGCCGGAGCGTACGACGCGTCGATGATGCCGAGCTCGTGCTGGTAGTCGCCGAGCCGGAACTCGACGTACCCCGGACGGCTGAAGTACGGCTCGATGCCGAGCAGCTCGGTGTACCACCGCGTGGCCGCGGCCAGGTCGCCGGCGTAGAAGGAGATGGTGCTCAGCCCTCGGAACATGGTTCGTTTCCTCTCATCGGTCGTCGTGCTGCGGAA
>DASXRB010000695.1:0-4382 GCA_036506875.1 Kribbellaceae bacterium
GCCGGCCCGATCCGGCCGACGGCCGCGCCCGCCTGCTGTTTCTCTCGGCCCGCGGCGAGGCGGCCCTCGCTGCGGCGCGCCGGTTCCACCACGAGTACGAGCAGCGCCTGGTGCGGGCGCACGGGCGCGACGCGGTGGCGACGCTCCGCGCCGCGCTGGAGGCGATGGTCGGCGGCGCCGGCCAGACCATCGATCCCCAGCTCCGCGCCCTGTACCTGTGACGCCCTGACGCGGTCAGCCGCGCGCTCGCAGAACGGCCACGCCGTCGCCGGTGAGGTCGTCGAGCGCGACCGCGCGTCCGGTCATCGCCAGCACGAGGGCGATGGCCGGGCCGCTCACCTCGGGGCCGCTGCCGTGGCTCCAGTCGGCGTCGGTGGCCCGCAGCGTGACGCCGGCGATCCGGTTCTTCGCGCCGATCAGCAGGTTGCTGTTCTTGTAGAAGTCGGCGACCGCGATGACGTGCTCGACCGGATGGTCGCGGTACGGGCCGAGGGCGCGGAAGACGTCCTCGCCGTGCACGATCGTCTCGCCGAGCCAGGAGACGGTCGGACCGGGCGGCCCGGTGCGGGCGTCGATGCGGGACCGCAGCCCGTCCACCAGCTCGGCAGTGGTCTTGCCGGCGGTGAAATGGTCGATCTCCTTGCGGACCATCTTCTGGAAGCTGAAGCCGCTGCCGGCCATCTTGGCGAAGAACTTCGGCGGCGTCATGTTCGCGGTGGAGGTCATGTGTCCGACGACCTCCCGCACTGTCCAACCGGTACAGAGCGACGGCTTGTCCCAGTCCTCGTCGGGAAGCTTGGCCAACGCCTCGACCAGCGAGGCGCGCTCGGCACCGATCATCTGCCAGGTGTCCATGGGTCTCCTCGATCCGTGACCGTCATCGCTGGTTCTAGCAGAGCGCGGCGCGCTGGCCGGGGAGATTGGCGCGATGGTTGGCGCGGCGGTCGACGACGCTGTCAGGGCGTCCGCATGTCGTGCGCGAGGTCGTACCCGTAGTCGCCGCCGGTGTCGTCGGGCGCGGGCTCGAAGCGCGCCTCGTGCTGTTCTGGATGCGGCCGCTCGGGCGTGCCCGCGGCGCCCAGCGCCTCGTGCGCCAGGTCGTACCCGTAGTCGCGGCCGGCGTCGTGGCGCGGCGACGGCTCGGCGTGCCGTGATTCCGGCCCGGCCGCGGCCACGGCGGACGTACCCGCGCCGCCGAGCGCCTCGTGCGCCAGGTCGTACCCGTAGTCCCCACCGGTGTCGCCGGGCGCCGGCTCGAAGCGCTCCCCGTGCGGCGGCTCGGGATGCGGCGGCCCGGGATGCGGTGGCTCGGCGTGCGACGGTCCAGGCGCGCCCGCCGCGCCCAGCGCCTCGTGCACCAGGTCGTACCCGTAGTCGCCGTCGGCATAGCCGGCGCCCTCGCTCTCGTGACCATCGCGGACGGGGTCTTCGTGCATGGTGGCCTCCGGTACGCAGTCGTGGCGCCGGTGGAGAACGGCCGCCAGCGGACCGCTGCGTCTCCACTCTGTACCGGACGGATCGCGCTGCCAAGCACTCGCGAGCGAAGTCCGGATTTACCGCTAAGCGAACATCATTCATGTTTGCCGTAGATATCGCGGCCACTTCGGATTACCGTGTTTCTTCCGGTGTCCCACCACATCGTCGGCTAGGCCTGGCCGCGCGGGCGCACCGCGGGCCCCGACCAGCCGGTCTGGAGGTGCTCCATGCGTCGACCTCGTGCGCTCATAACCGTGATGGGGGCCGCGATCGCGGTCGCCTTCGCGATCGGCGGACCACAGACATCCGTCGCGAACGCGCAACCCGACCAACTGTTCATCTACCGCGTGTCGGCCTCCTCCGACGCGGCCGCGCAACGCCTGATCCACGCCGGCTACGACATCCTGGAGAATCGTGCCGGCGCCGACCTGTTCATCCTCGGCAACAAGCGCACCGCGGCGTCGTTGCGCACCGACGGCTTCGCGCCCAGGGTCGTCGAGACGCTGCGCCCGACCACCTGGAAGGCGCCGTCCACGCGGCTGGTTCCGGACGCCAAGGCGCCGGCCGTGCCGCCGATCGACGAGACGTACTACGGCGGCTACCACACCGTCCGCGCCCACCTCGCCCACCTGGACAAGGTCGCCGCCGACCACGCCAACCTCGCCACCGTCGTCGACTTCGGCGACTCCTACCTCAAGACGGTCAACCCGGCGACCGGCTACGACCTGAAGGCGATCTGCCTGACCCGCAAGCAGACCGGCGACTGCGCGCTGACCCCGTCCGCGCCGAAGCCCAGGTTCCTGCTGATGACCCAGATCCACGCCCGGGAGATCGTCACGGGCGACCTGTCCTGGCGCTTCATCGACTATCTCGCGAACAACTACCCGACGAACGCGCAGGTCAGGACCCTGCTCGACTCGACAGAGGTCTGGGTCGTGCCGATCGTCAACCCGGACGGCGTGGACGTCGTCCAGCAGGGCGGCAACAGCCCCTACCTCCAGCGGAAGAACCTCGACGGCACCGGCTGCCAGAACCCGCCGAGCGGGTTCAACCAGAAGGGCGTCGACCTCAACCGCAACACGGCGACGCACTGGAACGAGGCGGGCACCAGCTCCAGCCGGTGCAGCCAGACCTACCCGGGACGCGGGCCGGACAGCGAGTCGGAGACCAAGGCCATCGAGCGCCTGTTCCGCAGCCTCTTCGCGGACCAGCGCGGACCGCGGGACACCGACCCGGCGCCGGCGAACACCCGCGGCGCGATGATCAGCATCCACTCCGCCGCCGGCATGAACCTGTTCCCGTGGGGCTGGACCAACACCCACAGCCCCAACGACGCGAAGCTCCGCGCGATCGCCAGGCAGATGAGCTCCTTCAACGGCTACCGGTTCGGCCAGCCGGGCGAGATCCTCTACAACGCCTCGGGCACCAGCGACGACTGGTCCTACGGTGAGCTGGGCATCGCCAGCTTCACCATCGAGCTGGCGAGCTGCGGCAGCTTCACGCCGTCGTACTCGTGCACGGCGGGGGACTTCAATCGCAACCTGCCCGTGTTGATGTACGTCGCCTCGATCGCCAAGGCGCCGTACCAGTGACCGCACGGTGGGGCCGGGCGCTGCCCGCGCCCGGCCCCACCCGTTCAGCCGCCGCCGCGACTCGACCGCCCGACTGGCACAGCGCTACGGCACCGTGACCGGGACCGCCGCGGACCAGGGCCCGGGCAGTTTGTAGGCGACCCCCCGCACCCGCACCTCATAGCTGGAGCCGCGCTTCAGCGCCCTACCGCTGACCGTCGCGGTCGTCTCGGACGTCGACAGCGGGGTCCCGCGCACGGCCACCCCGTTCTTGTCGGTGACCGTCACGCTGTAATCAGGCGCGCCAGGCACCGGCGACCAGGAGATCTGGATTCCGCCACCGTCATAGCGGGCCTGCACGCCGCCAGGCGCATCGAGGACCATCACCGGCACGCCGGAGGAGACGTCGGACGGCAGGTCGTCCAGGAAGGCACGCACCCCCGCCTTGTACTCGACACCTCGCAGGTACTCGCTCGTGTCGAAGTCGGCGAAGGTCGGCGGTTGTTGCCCCGGGGCGGGCGCCGTGACCCTGACATCGGTGAGGATGCGGCCGGAGGACCCGTCTATGACGGTGAACTGGTACCCGGTCGCGCCCCTCGCCGGCGACCAGACCGCCTGCCACCGGTCGTCGTCGTGGGGAACGATCCGCAGGCCCTCCGGCGGGTCGAGCAGGGCGAACGGGAAGGCGGGGCCGGCTGGGCCGAGCGCGCCGTCCGCGCCGATGACCCGCACCGACACCTCGTACCGCCGCTCCCTCGGCAACCCCGACGCGTCGAACCGCGCCCACGCCGCCCCGACCCGCTGGACGACCGGCTCGCGGCCCGCGCTGCTGAGCGTCGCCTCGTAGCTCACGCCGGGGAAAATGCTGGCGGGCCACTCCGCCGTCACCTGGTCGTGGTCGTAGCGCACGCTGGTCACCGGCACGACGTCCGGGAAGTTGACCACGTTCGACTCGGTCCAACCGCTGGCATAGCCGGGCAGCACCGTCCGGGTCCGCACCCGGTAGCGCTCGCCCGGCGCGGGTGAACGCCCGTCAGCACGGCCGATCTGGGTATCGGTCCCCGCGGTGACGTCCTTCCTGCCGACCTCTCGCGTCTCGCTACCCACCGTCTCGAGGACCACGACGACCGTGGGCCGCTGCCCGCTGAGCGCATCGGGCAGGGTCGCCGGCGTCCATCTGGCGGTCAGCACCGATCCCTCCGCGGCGAGGGTGACCGGCCGCGGGGGATCGATCAGGTACGCGTCGAAGCGGACCAGCGTCCACGGCCCAACGTTCTCCGCGGCGACCGCCCTGACCTTTACCTCGTAGTGGTCACCGTTGGCCGGGGTGCGCCC
>DASXRB010000696.1:0-2470 GCA_036506875.1 Kribbellaceae bacterium
CGCTCGCCGCGCGGGCGCGGAGTGCGCGCACGAGCGCAACCTGCCGCCCGCGACGCGAGTGCGCCCGGACCGTACTCGGGTCGAGCTGTGCCTTCAGCACGACGATGGCCTTCATCATCGCCGGACGCTGCGCGGTGGCCGTCCCGTCCGGCGCGAGCGGCGCCGCGATCGCCGCGGGTGCGGTGGCGGCCGATATCAGGGCCGCGAGAAGTGCGGCCGCCACTAGGGAGCGCTTCATCGCACGTCCTCCGGGATTCTCTGCTCGATCTCGGCCGCTGGGAGCCCGGCGGGTCGCCGCCGCCGGGCCGATACCAGGCGCCAGCGCGCGAACGGCCCGGCGGGTCGCGGCCGCCGGGCCGATACCAGGCGCCACATCGCGAACGCCAGGATGCCCAGCACCGCGATCGTCATCGCATTCACGATCGGGGCGAGGCCGTCGCGCGCCGGCGCCGTAGCCACCGCGTCCGGCACCGACCACTCGATCGGTACCGTCAGCGCCGTCCCGCCGCGCTGGACCACCACGGTGGCCCGCGCGACGCCCGGGGACGCCAGGTTCGCGGTGCCGAAGTAGCGGCCCGGCTCGATCTCCTGCAACGACAGCAGGCCGGAGCCGGCGGGGAACTCGATGCCGACGCCGTCGATGGGTGCCGGCGGCGGGCGGCGCCCGCTCGCGGCTAGCACGGTGAAACCGTTGCTGCCGGGACGGTTGGGCGTCACCGACAGCGACACCACGATGTCGTCGAGGGTGCCGGTGCGGCTCACCGCGGTCGTCGGCTCGGCGACCGTCGCCGGCTCCCGGGACGGTGGCGTCTCGACCAGCGCTCCCGCGGCCAGCAGGAGCACCACCGCCGCGCCGACCTCGGCGGCGAGAAGCCGGCGCGACGGCCCAGTAGCGCGCAGCCGCACGGCGTTGACCAGGCCCAGTCCGGCCACGGCCAGCAGCACCCCGCTCTTGAGCAGCAAGATCCGGCCGTACGACGAGTCGACGAGCGCGCGTACCGAACCGACTTCCGGCCCGGCGCTGTAGAGACCCGTCGCGATCACCAGTCCGACGCTGGCAACGGCCAGTACGGTGAAGCGATCCCGGACGACACGCAGCAGACCGTCCCGCCCGCCGCGGGATCCGGCCGGGCGGACCATGACCAGGACAACGGCGGCCACACCGCCGAGCCACAGGAAGGCCGTGAGCGCGTGTGCGGCAACGGCGGCGACGGCCGCCGCATGGGCGGACCCGACCGATGCCGCGTGGCCGCCGAGCGCCTCGACGGTGACCGCCGCGGCGACCAGCACCCCGGCACAACTCCACTGTGCCGCGTCGCGCCGATCCGCCCGACGGCTCGACGATCGCAGCACGGCGGCCAGCACGGCGAGCGCGATGACCACCGACTCGCGAATCACCCACAGCTGACCCCAGCGCGTGTCCGCGAGCAGTGCGAGGAGCGCGGACGGACGGGCCGCACCGGACCGCCCGGCCTGGACGGCGAGGTCGGCCAGGCCGACGAGGCTGGCCAGGCCGCCGGCGACTGCCGCGAGCGCGAGCACCCGCCGGCGCGCATGGCCGATCGCCACCCGGACCGGTTCGTCGGTACGCGTGCCGGCCGGCCGCAGGACCACCGCCGCGAACGCCAGCCCGCCGATCAGGCCCGCGAGCAGGCACAGGCCCAACCACCGGCGCGCGACGTCAGGCGTGGTCGCGGACGCGCCGGTGTCGAGCGCCTGGAGCGCCGACCCCGCGGTCGATCGCGGTGAGCCTCCGACCGTGAACACGACGATGCCGCTGGTGGTGTGGCCGTCGTCGTTCGCGAGTACGCGCCAGGCGACCCCGTACGTGGCGGCGGGCAGCGCCGGCAACTCGAGCACCAGGAGGCGAGGGCCGCCCCGGCCGGGCGCGATCCGCGTACCCGCCACCGGCCGCCCGGCGCGGTCGAGCACGGACGCTGAGCTGAACCGGGCCGATATGTCCTCGCTGAAGCGCAGCGACGCGGCCCGCGGCGCCTGGGCGAGGACCGCGCCGTTGGCCGGTTGGGAAGCGACGAGGACCGCGTGGGCGGCCGCCGGACTGGCCGGCAGGAGGACGAGGACGGCCAGCGTGCCCGTCATGCCGAGGAGGCGGGCCCCGTCACGCCACCTTGACATGCTCCACCTGCGCATCACCCAGCAGGACGGTCACCTTGCTGCCACGGTGGACCCAGTTGCCGGGATTGTTGAACACCAGGTAGTAGGTGACCCCGGTCTTGTACGGGCCGGAGTGCGCATGGTTCATCAGCAGGTCGTGCACCACCAGACCGCTCTGCTCGTCCACCACCGCGGGCGGCGTGCGCTGGTCGTGCAGGGAGTTGGCACGATCCGGGTCGACGACCTTGAAGCGCAGATCGACGAGGCCGCCGCCGCCGGTGACGGCGACTCTCGTGATCTCCACGCCGCTCGCCTGCCCGAGCTCGTCGGCGGCGACGACCGGCCGGGCCCATGA
>DASXRB010000697.1:0-3029 GCA_036506875.1 Kribbellaceae bacterium
AAAGCCGGACGGCGGGCTGGTCGAGTGAGGGCGGCGGGCCGTCTCCCGTAAGTCCGATTTTTTAACGACGGACCAACTGCCGGACAGAGCCCTGTCCGTCGTGTCCCTCTCCCCGATGCCCCGAATCGTCGGGGATTGGGCCGTGAAACCTTCGATTCTTCGGCCTGTTGCGGGTCTTGAGTCCACGGATCCCGAGCTCGGCGAAGTCCGTAAGAGAGATCTGGTTACTTTTAACCAGATCTCCAGGCTTCGGCCCGGGTCAGGTTCGGGTCAGGTTCGGCGGCGCCGTCGCAGCGACCGGTCGGACGCCCGCCGACGCACGGGCGGCTCGAGCGCCGAATCGGACCTTTGGGGTTGTGACTCGCGCCGATCGGCGCTAGTCGTGTCCGATTTCGCGCTGCGGTCGATCGGCTGGGTGCGCTCGCCGACCAGTTGCGGCCGGCGCAGCGCCAGCGGCTCGCCGTCGCGTGGCAGCGGCACGGTACGGCCGGGCAGCGACAGTCGCCGCACGGTCGGCAAGACGCCGGTAAACGCGATCACGTCGGCCTGATTGTCGGCGATCATCCGGTGCGCCGTGCGGGCGTCGCCGATGTCGACCACCGCGATGATCGTGATGGCCATCGCCGCGGCGGCGTCCACGTCGTGCCGCAGTTGCGCGCGGTCCGCGATCCGGGACTTAGCGCAGACCAGCACCGCACGTTGGCCGGTCATTGCTCGGCCAGCTCGGCGAGCCGGGCCAGGAAGCGGCGGAGAATGCGCGCTTGGCGGACAGTCAGCGCGATGGCGGGGGCTTCGCCACCACCACCGGCCAGGGTGATGTGCGGTTCGCTGTCGCCGACCGTGATCTGCACGAGGCGCAGGTTGATGGCCGAGCCGCTGTCGCCGGACAGGTCGAGGGTCAGCCGGCGGGAGGCGTGCCAGCCGCGTGCGGCGCAGTCGCCGCCGACGCACCAGTGCGGGTGTTCGTCCGGGCCGGTCACCGCTCGGCCCGCCGTGCCGTGCCGGCCAGCGGGCAACGCTCGCCCGGCGCCAGCCAGTGCGCACCCGCACCGTCTTGGTCGGCGTGCGCGCACAGGCGTCCATGGGCTTCCGGCTCACGGCCGGACGGGCTGTGGCCCTCGACGTGCTCCGGGATCGGGCCGACCTCGGCGACCGTCTCCCGGGTGAAGCCGAAGCCCTCGGGGTCGCCGCCGTAGATGAAGCCGCGCAAGTACCGGTACAGGCGGCCGAAGTCGGGCGAGTTGTCGTCGACGAACGGGAAGCCGTAGAACTGGATCAGGTCGGCGACGGCGGCGACGAAGGTGTCGTTGAACCGGTGGTCGGGCGGCGTGGGGATGGGGTAGCGGGCAGGGGTCGGTACGCTCACGACGGGTCGCCTCCTCGTTAGGCGATCAAGGGCCCGGCCGGAGTTCGTACCTCCGCGTCCGGGCCCGCCTTGTGCTGCGGGTCACAAGTGACGCTATGCGGTCTAGGCCTGACGCACAAGAGTCGTCTAGGCCTTCCCGGACGCCGACTACTAGGCAGTAGGTTGACCATGACAGCATTCCGGCCGTGGCCAAACTCGCCGATGCCGTCAAGGCCTACCAGGCCTCGCTCGCTGGCGTCGAAGCGGCGAAGCGGGCCGCCGCCGAGCAGGTCCGGGCGTCGCGGGCGAAGGTGGTCGAAGCCCGGGCCGAACTCGCCGAGGCGATCGTGCAGTCCGCCCGCGACGGCATGCGCCAGGTCGACATCATCAAGGCCACCGGGTACAGCCGCGAGACCGTACGGTCGATCCTGCGCGCCGGTGGCGTTGAGCCGGAGTAGGCGAACGGCCCGCCGAGCGAGACGCGGCGGACCGTTCCTTTCGGGTCGCTCAGGATGATCCGTCCTTGGCTCTCATGTCCCTGCTGATGAGCGCGGCGCGGGTGTTCGCGTTGGTGGCCCAGTACCCGGCTCGCCGGAGCGCCGTGGTGGCCTGCGCCCGGCCGGCATCCTCGGGCACCCCCAGCTCGTCGAGCGCCGCGGCGACCGCGGCGACCGTCGTGAGCGCCGTCCACTGCAGCTCGTCGGCCGACGGCTCGGCGACGGGGCCGAGCCGGGTCCGCCACACCACCCGATCGGCCACGGGCACCCTGAAACCCTGGCCGACCGGCGCGAGGCGGATGTCCGCGACGGCTGTGATGATCTGCCGCTTGACGGGTAGGTCGAGTTTGGCCCACCGCGCGGCCGCCGCGGGCCCGATGTTGCCGACCAGCACCGACGGCACGGTCGCCGACTGCGCCCGCTGCTCGGCCTCGCCGATCCGTGTCAGCCTGTCCTTCTCCACCCGGGCGAAGGTGGCCGCGGTCACGTCGCCGGCCTCGGCCTGGCGGCGCCAGTCCTCCAGGTCGACCCGCAGCTGATTCGCTTCCGCGCGGGCCTGCGCGGCGATCGCCGAGTCGTCGACCTTGGTCAGGTCGGCGAACACCTCCGGGTCGGACAGCCACGCGATCATGACCCGCTCTACGTGGTCGTCGAGGGCCTTCTGCGTGATCGCCGTGCAGAAGTTCGCCGCGCAGATGTAGGTCCCGACCGGCTGGTATCCGTAGCCGGGCGTCGGTTTGTTCGTGGTGTAGTTGAGCCATCCGCCGCATACGGCGCACTTGGCCAGGTACGACAGCAGGTACTTGGCGCGGCCCCACCGCTTGGCGCCCGGGCTGTCGAGCCGCTTCTGTACCGCCCAGAACACGTCCTCGTCGACTAGCGGCGGCCACTTCGCCTCAACGTCGTCGAGGACCTCACCCTGATAGATCCGCTTGCCGATGTAGGCCGGGTTGCTGGCGATCACCTTGATGCCGCTGAGCGTCCATCGCAGCGGCATCGACGGGTCCTTGTTGGGTCGCCCCGGCCGGTGTCCGCCGTTGCGTTCCATGAGCAGCGTGCCGGCGGTCGGCACGCGCCGGGCGTTCAGGTCCCGGATGATCGAGCTGTACGAGTCGCCGGCCGCGATCCTCCGGAAGATCTCCCGGACCACCCAGGCCGGCGAGTCCTCGACGGCCCGCCCGTCGCCG
>DASXRB010000698.1:0-1847 GCA_036506875.1 Kribbellaceae bacterium
CCAAGCACCGCCGGTCGCTCCGGCTGCCGCGGCCCGTGGGCCGGTAGGCAGCCGAAGCGGCCGGCGTGCGGTCATCAGCTCAGCGGTTCGATCCAGATGTTGCGGTACCGGACGTTGGCGCCCGGGTCGCCGTGGTCCTGCAGGCGGATCGGCCCACCCGTCGGCCCTTCGGACGCGCCGCCACCGGTCGGCCCATCTATCGTCACGGCCCTGTGGACGGTCACCCCGTTCCAGTCCACCGTGATGCTGGCATCCTGGACCTTGGTGGAGCCGTTGAACCGCGCCGCGCGGAAGGTCATCTCGTAGGTCTGCCACGTCTCCGGTGCGGTCCCGGCGTTACTGTCGGGCGCCCGCTTGCCGTAGATGCTCGCGCACTCGACGTCGGTCAGCCTGGGCTTGCCGAACGTGTCGAGTACCTGGACCTCGTAGCGATCCTGCACGTAGACGCCGCTGTTGGCGCGGCGCTGCCCGGTCACGTCCGGCGGCAGGTTCGGCAACCAGAACTCCACGTGAAGCTTGAAGTCACCGAAGCTCTGCTTGGTCTCGATATCGCCGCCGAGCACCTCCATCGACCCGCCGGAGACGGGCCAGGTCGCGGGGCTGCCGTCGGTCTGGCTCCAGTTGGCCAGGCTCGTGCCGTCGAACAGCTGGATCCGGCCGGGGCTCGGACCACCGCCGCTCGGCGAGCCGTACACCTCGAACTCGTAGATGCGCGCGGCGGTGTCGCCGTTGCTGGTCGGCACCGTGACGTTCAACCGGACGTGCCGTGCGGTGGCGGTGGCGATGTTGTGCGTCGTCGTGCTCGCCGTATTGCCCGTCACCGTCGTTCTGGTCGTCCACGTCGAACCGTCGACACTGGTCTGGATGGTGAAGTCCCGGGTGTTCCACGCGGAGCTCTCGCCGCCAGTCGCAGCGTGCTTGATGACGAACCGGTTCACGTCGTAGTTGGCGCCCAGGTCCACCTGCAGGTACTTGTTGCTGCCCAGCGAGCACCACTTGTCACCGAGGCCGCCCGAGACGCTGCCGTTGACCGCCTTGGCCGGGCCCTCGGTGCTCGCGCAGGAGCTGTCGGCGGTCGCCGGCTTGTTCAGCGCCACGTTGGTGGCCGCTGCCCCGCCGGGGATGGCGTTGAGGGTGTACCACGCCTCGGTGCTCCACAGGGAGTGGTCGCTGGCCGAGGTGAACGGCCGCGGGCTGCGCACGTAGACGACGCGGCCGGCCTTGCGCCCGTTGATGACCAGGTTGACCTTCTTGCCGTCGGCCGACAGGGTGGCCGAGCTGACGCTCAGCGCCTCCTCGTCGAGCTTCGGGCCGCCGTAGTCCGAGGTGGGCTGGTAGCGCCACTGCCTGACCATGTAGCGGCTGGCCAGGTTCGCCGCGGTGGCCGACGACAGCGGCTCGGTGTACTCCAGCTCGAAGCCGGTTGCCGTGGCCCGCATCGCGCGGATGTCGAACGTGCTGGTGCCGTTCGGCGTCAGCTTCTGCAGGCCGTACCAGAGCTTGCCCTCCTGACCCCAGTTGCCGCCGGAGCCGATGCCGCCAACGTAGATCGCACCGTCCGGACCCAGGTTGACCTCCGAGACGCCCGCCTCCAGGCCCTGGGTGAGGCGGAACAGCGCACCCTGGTACTCGCCGTTGACCTTCTCCACGAACCCCCGCTGGAGTCCGCCGTAGGTGACGTCACCGATGACGAACTGACCGGCGAACATCCCGGTTGGCAGGTACAGCGGCGTGCTGGGGGAGTTGGCGATCTCGTTCTGCGGCATCCACAGCACCGGCGGGGTCGGTGGCGCGGAGTCGAACGGGCCGGGAGGGTTCATGTAGTGGTTGAAGAACCGACCCTGCTT
>DASXRB010000699.1:0-2488 GCA_036506875.1 Kribbellaceae bacterium
GGCACGAACAGCAGCCGCGCCTTCAGCCGCAGGGCCGTCTGGTTGTGCAGCAGGTGCTCCCACCAGTGCCCGACGACGTACTCCGGCAGGAACACCGCCACGAGATCGCGCGACCCCGAACGCCGTACCGCCTTGACGTAGTCGAGCACTGGACCGGTCACCTCGCGGTAGGGGGAGTGCAGCACCTTCAGCGGCACCGGGATGCCACGCTCGGTCCACTCCCGCAGCAGCGCGTCGGACTGGTCCGGGTCGGTGTTCACCGTGACCGCGGTCAGCGTGGTCGGCCGGGTCGCGCGGGCGTAGGCCAGCGCCCGCAGCGTCGGCGTGTGCAGCTTGGACACCAGCACGATCGCGTACACCCGGGCCGGCAAAGTCACCCCGGCCGCGGCCGGCTTCAGCTCCGCGTCGACGTGCGTGTAGTGCCGCCGGATGCCCTTCATCATCGCGAACAGCGCGGGCATCGCGAGGACGACGATCCACGCGCCATGCGTGAACTTGGTGATCAGCACGACGACCAGGACGACGCCGGTGAAGATCGCGCCGACCAGGTTGATCAGCCGTGACCGGTGCATCCGCCCGCGCGCGGCGTCCGGCCGCCGCAGCTTGCGGGTCCAGTGCACGACCATCCCGGCCTGGCTGAGTGTGAACGACACGAACACACCGATGATGTACAGCTGGATCAGCCGGGTGGTGCTCGCGTTGAACACCCAGATCAGCAGGCAGGCGAGCCCGGCAAGGATCACGATGCCGTTGCTGAACACCAGCCGGTCGCCGCGGCGCGAGAACTGCCGCGGCAGGAACCCGTCGTGCCCGAGCAGCGACGCCAGGATCGGGAACCCGTTGAACGCGGTGTTCGCCGCCAGGATCAAGATCGCCGCGGTGAAGGCCTGGACGGCGAAGAAGCCGATCGAGTGGTAGCTGCCGAACACCGCCCCGGCGACCTGCGCGATCACCGTGCGCTGCTCGTACCCGACCGGTGCCCCGGTCAGCCGGCTGGTGTCGTCGGCGACGACGTGCACGTGCGAGGTCAGCGCGAGCGCGGTGATGCCGGCGAACATCGCGATGGTCAACCCGCCCATGATCGCCAGGGTGTCGGCGGCGTTGCGGCTCTTCGGTGGCCGGAAGTTCGGCACGCCGTTGCTCACCGCCTCCACCCCGGTCAGCGCGGTGCAGCCGGACGCGAAGGCCCGCATCGCCAGGAGGAGGACGACCAGTCCGCCGGTCCCGGTCGTCGAGGTGACCCCGAACGACGCCGACTCGGCCTGCGGGCTGTCGCCGGTCAGGATCCGGACGATGCCCACCGCGATCATGGTCATGACGACGGCGATGAAGCCGTACGTCGGGATCGCGAACGCCGTACCGGACTCCTTCACACCGCGCAGGTTCATCAGCGCCAGCAGCGCGATCATCCCGATCGATACCCCGACGGCGTGCGGCGCCAGCGGCGGGATAGCCGACACCACGTTCTGCACACCCGCCGCGACCGACACCGCGACGGTGAGGACGTAGTCGACGAGCAGCGCGCTCGCCGCGACCAGCGACGCGTTCCGCCCGAGGTTGGCCCGGCTGACCGCGTACGCCCCGCCGCCGTTGGGGTAGGCGTAGCAGGTCTGCCGGTACGACGCGACCACGACGACCAGCAGCGCCACCACCACGGCGGCGATCCACGGCGTCAGGTGCAGCAGCGCGAGACCGCCGAGGCTGAGCATCAGCAGGATCTCCTCGGTCGCGTACGCGTTCGAGGACAGCGGGTCGCTGCAGAACACCGGCAGCGCCAGCGTCTTCGGCAGCAGCGTCTCGCCGAGCCGTTCACTGCGCAGCGGCCGTCCGACGAGCACCCGCTTCGGCAGTTCGAGAATCTTCACGCTCTCCAGCAAAGTCGGCCGGCCCCTGCGGCAGACCGATCTTGACGCCTCCTTGACGCGGCCCTCGGCTATCTTGACGACGCCCTAACGCTGCGTTGTCCACAGCCAGCGCTCTCGCGGGTCCGCCGTCCCCGACATGGCGGCTAGCCTTGACGTTGTCAAGCAAGGCGGGAGGTGGTCGCGATGCCGGAGACAACACCGGAGCCGGATGCGATAGAGCGCGCATCAGCGTCGTTCTGGCATCCGCGCACGCTGGACGACCTCTTGGCCGGCGTCGCACCGTTCCCGGCGGACGACTCTTTCGCGATCCCGGACCTCGCCGACGAAGAGTGGGATGCGTTCGTCAAGGCGATCAACGAGTGATCCACGGTTGGACAGTTCTGGTCGACACGAACGTCTTCACTGCCTGGCTGAGGCCGCGTTCACCACTCGTACCGCTGTATCGCAAGCACCTCTTCGGGCGCCGGTTGGCGGTTTCGCAGCAGACGGTGGCCGAGGCGCGGTACGGCGCGGTCATGGCAGGGTGGGGCGACAGGCGCCTGAAGGAGCTGGAACGCCTGATCAACCAGAGCCGCGTTCTGCCCACGGACGAGGACACGACCTGGGCGTATGCGCACCTTCGG
>DASXRB010000700.1:0-8526 GCA_036506875.1 Kribbellaceae bacterium
CCGGGCCGCCCGACCGACCCCCACGCGACGCACACCGCGAACACCGGCGTGGCCAGTGCTGTCAGCTTCAGCCAGTACTGGAAGGCCTGCACGAACGTGATCGAGCGCATCCCGCCGGCCGCCACGTTGGTGGCCACGATCGCCGCCACCACGAATGCCCCGACCCAGGTGGGCGCACCGGTGACCGTGCGCAGGGTCAGCCCGGCGCCCTGCAGCTGGGGGAGCAGGTAGAGCGTCCCGATCCCGAAGACCAGCAGCGAGCACAGCTTGCGGACCGCGACCGACTCGAACCGGATCTCGGCGAAGTCCGGCAGCGTGTAGGCCCCGGACCGGCGCAGCGGTGCCGCGATCAGGACCAGCAGCATCAGGTAGCCGGCGGTGTACCCGACCGAGAACCACAGCATGTCGGCACCGTGCACCAGGATCAGCCCGGCCACGCCGAGGAACGACGCGGCCGACAGGTACTCGCCGCTGATCGCGGAGGCGTTCCAGCGCGGCGACACCGCCCGGCTGGCGACGTAGAAGTCACTCGTGGTCCGCGAGATCCGCAGCCCGAACAAGCCGATCGCGACCGTCGCCGCCACCACCAGCCCGATCGCCAGCAGGCTCACCGCGGACGACATGTCACCGCCGCCCGACGAACTCGGTGAACGCCGCCTCGATCCGCTCCGCCCGCCGGACATAGAACCGCGCGGCACCGTAGAGCACCGGATACACCCCGACCCCGAGCAGCAGCCACGGCAGCGGCAGCCCGAGTATGACGACCGACCGCGTCGCCGGCAGCACCGCGAACAGCAGCGGCAACCCGCCCAGCACCACGACCACGAACCCGATCACCGACAGCGTGAGCCGCAGCTGGTCCTGCATCAGCGAGCGCATGTACACCTCGCCGATCCCGGTCTGCTCGTCGATCTCCGCGGCCGCGGTCCGGGCCGGCGGCCGCCGCGCGGCGCCCGTGCGCGGCGACGTGATCCGCACCCGCCGCGGCGGCTCCTCGACCGGCACCGCGCTCAGCTCCGCAGCGAGCTGGACCGGACCAGCAGGTCGCGCAGCTCCCGGGTGTGCCGCCGGCTGACCGGCAGCCAGACCGCGCCGAGCCGCACCGAGCACCGCCCGGACTCGACCTTCATCTCGTCCACGTGCGCGAGCGCGATCAGCGTGGACCGGTGGATCCGCGCGAACCCGGCGTCGCGCCAGCGTGCCTCCAGCGTGGACAGCGGGATCCGCACCAGGTGCGAGCCGGTGGCGGTGTGCAGCCGGGCGTAGTCGCCCTGCGCCTCGACGTACCGCACCGCCGAGCGCTGCACGAACCGTGTCACCCCGGCCAGCTCGACCGGGATCACCTCGTCCTCGGCGACAGCCTCGTCCGCCGGTACGACGGCACCGGCGGCCCGGCGTACCGCCTCCGACAGCCGGTCCTCCCGCACCGGCTTCATCACGTAGTCGGTCGCGTCCAGGTCGAAAGCCGCCACCGCGTGCTCGTCGTACGCGGTCACGAACACCACCCGCGGCCGGGTCGTGAACTTCGACAGCACGCGGGCCAGGTCGATCCCGTCCAGCCCGGGCATCTTGATGTCGCAGAACACCACGTCGATGTCGCCGCCCTGCAGGATCTTCAGCGCGTCCGCCCCGTTCGTCGCGGTCCGGATCGTCCCGATCCGCTCGTCCCGCGACAGCAGATACACAAGCTCCGCCAGGGCAGGCTGCTCGTCGTCCACCACCAGAGCACGCATCGGCTCCGGGATGGCGGCAGGCGACGGTCCAGGCATCACGGCCACCGTAGTGCCCCACCCCGCGCATCCGCACCGCCCCCCAGTCCCATTCATCGGGCCCTTATGACCCGGCGTGTCGCCCGTCATCGGGCCCTTCTGACCACGCCCGGCCTGATCTGCGACGCGCGGCCGGCCACCGCTGTACGCCTCGCCGGCGCCGCTGCACACGAACGCGGGAGCGTGAACAGCTCGGCGGGTCGTCGTACAGGCAATGTCGTGTTCACAGGCACCGCCAGCTGCGTCGGGAGTCAGCACGTTGTTCGAGCCTGCCTGGGCGCCGAGTGCCATAAGGGCCCGATGATCGGCGACACGCCGGGTCAGAAGGGCCCGGTCAACGGATTGGTGCGGCGTGGACGCCGGAGGAGTACTTGGGGACGCGGAAGGTGACCTTGGTGCCGGCGGCGGGGGCGGTCTCGACGACCAGGCCGTACGCGTCGCCGTACACCTGCCGCAACCGGGCGTCGACGTTGCTCAGCCCGACCGAGTCCGCCGCGCGGATGTCACCGGCCAGCGCGGCCCGCACCACCTCCGGGTCGCTCCCGGCGCCGTCGTCCTCGACGCTGATCTCGGCCTCCGAGCCCTGGTCCTTGGCCGCGATCGTGATCCGTCCGCTGCCGCCCTCGAGGCCGTGCCGCACCGCGTTCTCCACCAGCGGCTGTACGACGAGGAACGGGATCGCCACCGGCAGCACCTCCGGTGCCACGAGCAACGAAACCTCCAGCCGGTCGCCGAACCGCGCCTGCTCCAGCACCAGGTACCGCTCCACGTTGCGCAGCTCGTCGGCCAGCGTGGTGAACTCGCCGCCGCGGCGCAGCGCGTACCGGGAGAAGTCCGCGAACTCCAGCAGCAGCTCGCGGGCCCGCTCCGGGTCGGTGCGCACGAACGACGCGATCGCGGCCAGCGCGTTGTAGATGAAGTGCGGGCTGATCTGCGCCCGCAGCGCGCGCAGCTCGGCCTCCATCGCCCGGGTGCGCTGCCGGTTCAGCTCGGCCAGCTCGACCTGGCCGGACACCCAGTTCGCGACCTCCTCGGTGGCCCGCACCAGCCCGGCCGAGGTGCGCGGCCCGTACGCCGTGAGCACCGCGACCACCCGGTCGTCGGTCACGATCGGCGCCACCACCGCGCTGCGGATCGGGCAGGTCGGGTCCGGGCAGGCCACCTGGTCCGGCCCGAGCACCGCGGTCCGGCCGGTGGCCAGCGTCTGCTCGGCGAGGCCGAGCGCGTCGGCGCGGTGGTTGCTCTCGTACGGCCCGCCGATGCCCTCCCAGGTGAGCACGCCGGACGCGTCGCAGATCGTGATCGCCTCGGTGCCGAGCAGGTCGCGCAGGTGCCGCCCCGCCTTGCGCGCAGCCGCGGCCGTCAGGCCTTCGCGCAGGCTCGGCGCGGCCAGGGAGGCCTTGTGCAACGTCGCGTACGTCGCCCGGTCGGCCGGGGTACCGAGCTGCTGGCGGCGCTGGAACATGATTGAAACGGTAACGCCGCGACCGCGGACCGCGCTCGGTGACGCCAGTTGCACTCCGTAGTCAACGGGGCGGCTCGCGTCAAGTTGGTGAACGCATTGTGATACGAGACTCGTGAGCGTACGTTTTTGGCACGGATCCAGGCGTCGTGGCTCCATCGGCAGAGGGGGGCAGCCGCCTGCCTGGGGAGGGAATGGGCCGGCCCACGGCGTCATGGAGATCTGCCCGGTACACCCGCACGGTGGTCGTCGACCCGCAACGGTCGCACGGCCCCGACGCGGACCCGCCGGCCGGCTCCCTCACGGCTGGCGGGTCCGTGGTCACCACGAACGACGCGCTCGGCCCGATCCCGTCGATGTCAGCGCAGGTGCGCACCGACCAGCCGGAGCACCGCACCGGGGTCCTCGACGTGCGCGTTGTGGCCGAGGCCCGGCAGGGTGACGACGCGCGGGGTCAGCACGGCGAGCTGGCCGTCGGTGTTCATCGGGTCCTTCTCGCCGCGCACCAGTACGACGCCGGCCTTGCTGCGCTTGAGCAGCACCGGCATGTCCGGCGCCCCGACCCCGAACGTCGCCGGGTCCATCGCCAGCCGCCACCGGTCGCCGTCCTGAACCAGCCCGGCGTCGATGCACTCGTGGTCGAGCCCGATCATGCCGGTCAGCCCGGAGACCCGCAGGAACCGCTCGGCCGCCGCGTCCCGGCTGTCGAACCAGGTCACCGGCCGCCGCGCCAGCGCCTGTGCCTTCGCCAGCTCGTCCGGCGACCACTCCACCTTGATCCCGACCCCGGTCACCGACTCGACCGTGATCCCGTAGTCCCCGCCGGCCAGCGCCAGCCCGATCACCCCGCCGAGCGAGTGCCCCACGATCGTGTACGACGCCTCGCGGTCGAGCCCCTCCGCGAGCCCGGCCGCCATCGACCCGAACGTGTACTCAGGCAACGGCGCGGCCGCCCCGTGCCCGGGCAGGTCGGGGGCGTCCCAGCGCCCCGGCCAGCGCTCGTCCAGCAGGTCACGCCAGCGTTCCCACACCCGCCCGGTCGCTCCGAGTCCATGGATCAGTAGCAGCCTGTGTTCCCCGCCCATGTCCCGAGCCTGCCAGATGACGACGTTGCCAAGGGCGACGATGCGGCGCGCCGGGGATCCGCCGTACGGTATGCCGCATGAGCGCCCACAACCTTGCCGATGCCGTCGAGCGTGTGCTGCCGTCCGTGCGGGCGGACCTGGAGAACCTGATCCGGATCGAGTCGGTCAGCGGGGACCCGGCGCGGGTCGCCGACGTACAGGCGTCCGCGGAGGCGACGGCGGCGCTGTTCGAGGCCGAGGGCTTCGAGGTGAGCATCGTCAGCGCGGTGCAGGACGGCGTACAGGGTGCGCCGGCGGTGATCGCGCGCAAGCCGGCGCCGGCCGGGAGGCCGACGGTGCTGCTGTACGCGCACCACGACGTCCAGCCGACCGGTGACGTGACGCAGTGGACGTCGGCGCCGTTCGAGCCGACCGAGCGCGACGGCCGGCTGTACGCGCGCGGCGCGGCCGACGACAAGGCCGGCATCGCCGCCCACCTCGCCGCGATCCGTGCCTTCGGCAACGACCTGCCGGTGGGCGTGACGGTGTTCGTCGAGGGCGAGGAGGAGATCGGCTCGCCGACGATCAAGCAACTGCTCGCCGACCACCGTGACGCGCTCGCGGCGGACGCGATCGTGATCGCGGACTCGCTGAACTGGACCATCGGGCAGCCCGCGCTGACCACCACGCTGCGCGGCCTGGTGAACCTGGTCGTCGAGGTGCGCACGCTGGACCACGCGGTGCACTCGGGAATGTACGGCGGGGCCGCGCCGGACGCGCTCACCACGCTGTGCCGGCTGCTCGCGACGCTGCACGACGACCACGGCGACGTCGCGGTGGACGGGCTGCACGCGGGGCGCGCGGCGGACGTGGACTACCCCGAGGAGCGGTTCCGGGCCGAGTCCGGGCTGCTGGACGCGGTGCGACTGGTCGGCACGGGTTCGCTGCCGGACCGGATCTGGACCCGGCCGGCGATCTCGGTGATCGGCATCGACGCCCCGGCCTGCGCGGCGGCGAGCAACACGCTGATCCCGGTCGCGCGGGCGAAGGTCAGCCTGCGGGTGGCGCCGGGTGACGACGCCGAGAAGGCCAGGGACGCGCTGGTGTCGCACCTGCGGGACAACGTGGCGTGGGGCGCGCGGATCGCGTTCAGCGACTTCGAGGTCGGGCAGCCGTTCGCGATCGCCGCCGACGGTCCGTCGTACGACGCCGCCCGCTCGGCGTTCGCCGCCGCCTGGGGCGTCAAGCCGGTCGACATCGGCATCGGCGGCTCGATCCCGTTCATCGCCGAGTTCGCCGACGCCTTCCCGGCCGCGACGATCCTGGTCACCGGCGTCGAGGACCCGGACACCCGGGCGCACGGCATCGACGAGGGCCTGCACCTCGGCGAGTTCACGAAGGTCTGCGTGGCCGAGGCCACGCTGCTCGCCAACCTCGCCGAACAGGCCGGCTGACCCGTCCCGGCCGCGCCAGCCGTTCACCGAACGTTTCGACGCCCGTGTGATGCGTGTCCGAGATGGGGCCGGCAGGTGGATGTCGGACCCGCTGATGCCATAGGTTTCGGCAGGTGAAGATCGCAGTCGTCCGGGAGAACCGCCAAGGCGAGCACCGGGTCGCGATCGTGCCCGAGCTGGTCGCGAAACTCACCGCGCTCGGGTACGAGGTGGCCGTCGAGCCCGCTGCCGGCGAACGCGCCCTGTACTCCGACGACCAGTACCGCGAGGCCGGTGCGGAGGTCGCGTGGGGCGCTGACCACAACGCGACCGTCATCGCGTCGCTGCAGCCGCTGGAACGCGAGCGGATCGCCCGGCTGCGGGCCGGCACCGCGCTGGTGTCGTTCCTGCCGTCGGACCCGCCGGCGCTGGTCCGGGCCGCGACGACGGCGAAGCTGACGATGTTCGCGATGGAGCTGATCCCGCGGATCTCCCGCGCCCAGTCGATGGACGCGCTGTCGTCCCAGGCCCTGGTCGCCGGCTACCGCGCCGCGATCGTCGCCGCCGAACGGCTGCCGCGGTTCTTCCCGCTCAACATGACCGCGGCCGGCACGGTGCCGCCGGCGCAGGTCGTCGTACTCGGAGCCGGGGTCGCCGGCCTGCAGGCGATCGCGACGGCCAAGCGGCTGGGTGCGGTCGTCAAGGCGTACGACGTGCGCGCGGCGGCGGCCGAGGAGATCGCGTCCATGGGCGCGGTACCGATCGACCTCGGCCTGGACACCCTGGATGGCGCCGGCGGGTACGCGCGGGAGATGACCGAGGAGCGCGCCGAACGGCAGCGGCAGCTGCTGGCCCCGCACATCGCCGCGGCCGACGCGCTGATCACGACCGCCGCGGTCCCGGGCCGGAAGGCCCCGCTGCTGGTCACCAAGGACATGGTCGAGCAGATGAAGCCCGGCTCGGTGGTGATCGACCTGGCGTCCGAGACCGGCGGCAACGTCGAGGGCTCCGTGCCGGGGGTCGAGCTGAAGGTCGGCGAGGTCCTGGTCTGGGGCGGCGCCAACGTGCCCAGCCAGATGGCCGGGCCCGCCAGCCGGCTGTACGCGCAGAACGTGATCAACCTGATCACGCTGATGACCCGCGACGGCGAGTTCAACCCCGACTTCGACGACGAGGTCGTCGCCGGCTGCTGTGTCACGCACGACGGAACCGTCCTCAACCAGTCGATCCGCGAGGCATTGTCATGACAGAGTCCATTGCGCTGCTGACGATCTTCGTACTCAGCGTGTTCGTCGGCATCGAGGTGATCAGCAAGGTCTCCTCGACGCTGCACACCCCGCTGATGTCCGGCGCGAACGCGATCCACGGCGTCATCCTGGTCGGCGCGATCATCGTCACCGGTCGCGCCGAGGGAGCCCTCGAGCTGACCGTCGGGCTCGTCGCCGTACTGCTCGCGACCATCAACATGGTCGGTGGTTTCGTGGTGACCGACCGGATGCTGGAGATGTTCCGCGGCCAGCGCAAGCCCTCCGCCCCGAAGGAGATCGGCCAATGATCTCGACGTGGTCGCACATCGCGTATCTCGTCGCCGCGGTCTGCTTCATCCTCGCCCTCAAGGCACTGTCGTCCCCGCGCACCGCGCGACTCGGCAACCTGATCGGTGCCGCCGGCGCGGTGCTGGCATGCGTGGTGACGTTCGTCGCCTACAAGCCGGACCACCTGCTGCCCATCCTGATCGCGGTTGCCGTGGGCACGGTGGCCGGCGTGGTCGGGTCGCGCCGGGTGCAGATGACGCACATGCCGCAGCTCGTTGCCCTGTTCAACGGTGTGGGCGGTGGCGCGGCCGCGCTGGTCGCGCTGCTGGAGATCGGCGACCTCGGCGACGACCGGGTGTCGGCGGCCGCGGCGGCGTTCACGATCCTGGTCGGCTCGGTCAGCTTCGCGGGCTCCGTGGTGACGTTCGCCAAGCTGCAGGAGCTGATGACCACCCGGCCCGTGACGTTCTTCGGCCTGCCGGTGCTGTTCATCGCCGGGCTGCTCGGCGGGGGCGCGCTGGGTGTGTGGCTGGTGCCGTCGCCGCGGGTGTGGGTCGGGATCCTGCTGTGCCTGGTGGGCCTGCTGGTCGGCATGATGCTGGTCCTGCCGGTCGGCGGCGCGGACGTGCCGATCGTGATCTCGCTGCTGAACGCGTTCACCGGTCTGACGGTGGCGGCGGGCGGTTACGTGCTCGGCAACACGCTGCTGCTGGTCGCCGGCACCCTGGTCGGCGCGGCCGGTACGTTGCTGACCAAGCTGATGGCCGACGCCATGGGCCGGTCCCTGTTCAACACGCTGTTCGGCGCGTTGAAGGGCGGGTCGACCCTGGGCGCCGGCACCGCGTCGGAGCGACCGGTGATCTCGACCGGCCCGGAGGACGCGGCGATCCTGCTCGGCTACGCGCAGCGCGTCATCATCGTGCCGGGCTACGGCCTGGCGGTGGCGCAGGCGCAGCACACGCTGCGCGACCTCGTCGAGGTGCTGCAGGAGCGTGGCGTCAAGGTCGACTACGCCATCCATCCGGTCGCCGGCCGGATGCCGGGTCACATGAACGTGCTGCTGGCCGAGGCGCAGGTCCCGTACGAGCAGCTGCGCGAGATGGACGACATCAACGGCGACTTCAAACAGGCCGACGTGGTCCTGGTGGTCGGCGCGAACGACGTGGTCAACCCGGCCGCCCGTACGACGCCGGGCGCGCCGATCTACGGCATGCCGATCCTGAACGCGGACGAGGCCAAGCGCATCATCTTCCTGAAGCGCTC
>DASXRB010000701.1:0-5434 GCA_036506875.1 Kribbellaceae bacterium
GCGCGAACGCCATCGCCTCGTGCCGCTCGGCATGGCGCCGCAGCTCTTCGCGGTACCGGGCCACCAGGAGCAGCGCGTAGTCGGTCCCGGCGCCGAACACGAGCACGGTCAGGATGCCGGCGCTCTGTGCGTTGACCGTGAGCCCGGCCTTGGTGAGCAGGTAGATGACGGCCTGCGCGCTGGTCAGCGCCGTGGCCGCCGAGATCAGTGGCAGCGCCCACAGGACGGGACTGCGGTAGGTGAGCAGCAGGATGATGACCACGACCGCGGCGGCGGAGTACAGCAGCTTGCCGTCGATGCCGGAGAACGCCTCGATCGAGTCGGCCGCGGAGCCGCCCGGGCCGGTGACGTGGAAGGAGAGCCCGTCCGGCCGGTCGGCGGCGATCGCCCGGATGTCCTTGACCCGGGCGCCGATCACGTCCCAGCCGCCGGTGCCGGCATCGATCGGGACGATCACCTGGAGTGCCTGCCCGTCCTTGGCCGGGATCGGCCCGATCACGTCGCGTTCCACGCCCTCGAGCGCGGCGAGCTTCGGCAGCTCGGCGGCCACGGCCTGCTGGTCCGCGGCGGTGATACCGGACGTGCGTTCGTAGACGAGCACGGCGGGGATCTCGTCGGTGGAGTAGAACCGTGCGGTCTCCTTGAGCACCGCCGTCGACTCGGCGTCGCCCGGCAGCCACGAGACAGCGTTGTTGTCCTGCGCCCCGGTCAGCTTCCCCGCCGGGATGAACGCGATCCCGATCACCCCGAGCCACAGGATCAGCACGACCCACTTCGACCGGTGCCCGCACGGCAGCTTCGCCCAGCGCCCGACGTCACTCATACCCGTCCGCCCCTCACGGTTGTACGACGTACCCGTGCGGCCCAGACTCGTCCGCCGGTCCTTCGGGCGTCAACGGAAATCCGGGACGCCTCAGGGCCGGGTCAGGGTCGTGATGGGTGCACATGCCTAGCGGGTGACCGGGCGGTCACGCCGGGACACCGGCCGCGAGCAGCTCGCCCGGCCCGGAAGCCTAGGTCTCGTGAGGGGTTTCCGGCGGGTCTTCGCGGGTTTCTCGGGGGTCTGCGGCGTGTCATGGTGGTTCGAACACGTGTTCGGGCTAGTTTGTGTCCACAGGTACGCCGAGGGCGCTGGTTCTCCACAGGTCGCGAAGTCGATCCGGGAACTGTCCGACGCGACCCATAACGTCTCTGGCGACAACGAGTCCTCCGGGCTGCTGGACAGCGGCCCCGAACAGATGGGTTAGGTGGCTGGCACATGGCTGCAGCGGGATCGGGCACGGCGACGGACCGTGAGAAGGCGCTGGAGACCGCACTGACACAGATCGAGCGGCAGTGCGGCAAGGGCTCGGTCATGCGGCTGGGCGAGCAGGGACGGGCCCCGATCGACGTGATCCCGACGGGGTCGATCGCGCTCGACGTGGCGCTCGGCATCGGCGGCCTGCCGCGCGGCCGCGTAGTGGAGATATACGGACCGGAAAGTTCCGGAAAGACGACGGTCGCGCTGCACGCGGTGGCGAACGCCCAGCGCGCCGGCGGGATCGCGGCGTTCATCGACGCCGAGCACGCGCTGGACCCGGACTACGCGCAGAAGCTGGGCGTCGACACCGACGCGCTGCTGGTCTCGCAGCCGGACTCCGGTGAGCAGGCGCTGGAGATCGCGGACATGCTGATCCGCTCCGGCGCGCTGGACATCATCGTGATCGACTCGGTGGCCGCGCTGGTGCCGCGTGCCGAGATCGAGGGCGAGATGGGTGACAGCCACGTCGGCCTGCAGGCCCGGCTGATGAGCCAGGCGCTGCGCAAGATGACCGGCGCGCTGAACGGCTCGGGAACGACGGCGATCTTCATCAACCAGCTCCGCGAGAAGATCGGAGTCATGTTCGGAAGTCCCGAAACGACGACCGGTGGGCGGGCGCTGAAGTTCTATGCGTCGGTGCGGCTGGACGTGCGCCGGATCGAGTCGCTGAAGGACGGCTCGGACTTCGTCGGCAACCGGACCCGGGTCAAGGTCGTGAAGAACAAGGTCGCCCCGCCGTTCAAGCAGGCCGAGTTCGACATCCTGTATGGGCAGGGCATCAGCCGTGAGGGCAGCCTGCTCGACCTGGGCGTGGAGCAGGGCTTCGTGCGCAAGGCGGGTGCCTGGTTCACCTACGACAGCGACCAGCTCGGCCAGGGCCGGGAGAACGCGCGGAACTTCCTGCGCGACAACCCCGACCTCGCCGACGAGCTGGAGAAGAAGATCAAGGAAAAGCTGGGTATCGGGGCGGCGCTGGACAAGCCGCCGGTCGCCGACGCCGCGGACAATGTCGACTTCTGAGTTCCAGCCACCCCCTGAGTTCCAGCCACCCGCCGAGTTCCAGCCGCCGGCGCGGCCGGCACGGTCCGGTTCGCGCCGGCGGCGCCGGTTCGGGCCCGACCGCCCGGACCGGCCGGCGGACCCGGAGCTCGACGCGACGGCCGACCCCGAGTCCGCGGCCCGCACGATCCTGCTGAACAAGCTGACCGGGCAGCCGCGGACCCGGGCAGAGCTGGCCGGCACGCTCGCAGAGCGCGGCGTGCCGGACGAGGTCGCGGACCGCGTGCTCGACCGGTTCGGCGAAGTCGGCCTGATCGACGACGCCGCGTTCGCCTCGGCCTGGGTGGAGTCCCGGCACCACGCCCGCGGGCTGGCCCGGCGCGCGCTCGCGCACGAGCTGCGGCACCGCGGCGTGGACGACGAGCTGGTCCGCGACGCGCTGGACGAGCTCGACCCGGACCAGGAGGCCGAGACCGCGCGGATGCTGGTGCGGCGCAGGCTCGCCTCGACCCGGTCGCTGGACCGGCAGGCCGCGATGCGCCGGCTGCTGGGCATGCTGGCCCGCAAGGGGTACCCGGCCGGTCTGGCGATGACGGTGGTCCGCGAGGAGCTGGACGCAGGCGAGGAGGAGCTCCCGATGGACGTCGCCGAGGACGAACCCGATTCGTAGAGCCGACCCCACTCGTCGTACATCGCTGGCGGTGTGCCATATCGCTGGCGATGTGCGACTGCGGCCACCCGCACCCTGAGACACCGGCCGAGCGCCGCAAACGCGCTGGCAGAACGGGTCGTCCGGCTCGCCGTACGCTGCCTTGACCCTGTGGATAACCGCGCTTAGCCTCGGATTCAGGAAGGGATCACCCCGCCGGAAGGCGGCGTACATAGCAAACGGCGAGCGGTCCGCGACCGCTCGTGATCTGAACACAGACCCGGCCCCCGGGCCGGTGTACGACGGACCATAACGACGCTCCACGGAGCACTCACGAGAAGGACATAGTCAGGCGGTCCCGGCGCACTCCGTGCGGGACCGGCCGAACGCATATCCGCACCACCGTGACCAGGGTGGTGCAGGCTCGTCGTACCCGTCTTTGCTGTGTGGCGCTTCCTTCGACGGCAGACAACGTCGCGCCCTCACGGGCCGGCCCGAAGAGGGAGAGGCCGATGCCAGACGCCACCACTGTGGTCTTGGTCGTGATCGGGCTTCTCATCGCAGGTCTGCTGGCCTGGATCGGGCTCACGCTGTCCCATCGCCGGACCGCCGAGACGACCGCGTCGTTCGAGGCGCTGCGGCGGCAGGCGGAGGCCGAGGCGGAGGCGATCCGGTCCAAGGCCGAGGCGGTCGAGCTGCGGGCCGCCGAGCTGCGGTCGAAGGCGGAGGAGACCCGCGAGGCCGCGGAGTCGGAGGCGCAGTCGATCCGCGAGGACCTGCGCGAGCAGCGGCTGGAGATGGAGCGCCGCGAGCACCGGGTCACCGAGCGCGAGGAGCGGCTCGACGATCAGGCCCGCCAGTTCGAGGCCCGGCAGGCCGAGCTCGCCGAGCAGCTCGCCGTGCTCGAGACGAAGAAGGCCGAGATCCGCGACCTCGAGGAGGAGCGGCGCAGGATCCTGGAGCGGGTCGCGAACCTCACCGCCGAGCAGGCCAAGGCCGAGGTCGTGGCGAGCATCGAGGCCGAGGCGAAGCGGCACGCGCACACGATCGTGCGCGACATCGAGCGCGAGGCCCAGGACGAGGGGGAGACGCGGGCCCGCAAGATCATCACCGGCGCGGTACAGCGTCTGGCCTCGGAGCAGACCAGCGAGTCCGTGGTCAGCGTCGTACACCTGCCGAGTGACGACATGAAGGGCCGGATCATCGGCCGCGAGGGCCGCAACATCCGGTCGTTCGAGCAGACCACCGGGGTGAACCTGATCATCGACGACACCCCGGAGGCGGTGCTGCTGTCCTGCTTCGACCCGGTGCGGCGCGAGACCGCGCGGCTGACGCTGGACAGCCTGGTGCTGGACGGGCGGATCCACCCGAGCCGGATCGAGGAGATGTACGAGCGCAGCAAGGGTGAGGTGGCCGAGCTGTGCCTGCGGGCGGCCGAGGACGCGATGGCCGAGGTCGGCATCACTGACCTGCACCCGGAGCTGGTCAAGACGATGGGGCAGCTGCGCTACCGCACGTCGTACGGGCAGAACGTGCTCAAGCACCTCGTCGAGTCCGCGCACCTCGCCGGGATGATGGCCGCCGAGCTCGGGCTCGACGTACCGCTGTGCAAGCGCGGCGCGTTCCTGCACGACATCGGCAAGGCCCTCACCCACGAGATGGAGGGCAGCCACGCGATCGTGGGCGCCGACCTGGCCCGCAAGTACGGCGAGCCCGACGACGTCGTGCACTGCATCGAGGCGCACCACAACGAGGTCGAGGTCCGTACCGTCGAGGCCGTCCTCACCCAGGCCGCCGATGCCGTCAGCGGTGGCCGGCCGGGCGCGCGGCGCGAGTCGCTCGAGGCGTACGTGAAGCGGCTGGAGCGCCTGGAGGAGATCGCCCGCGAGCACGACGGCGTCGAGAAGGTCTTCGCCATGCAGGCCGGCCGCGAGATCCGCGTGATGGTGCTGCCCGACGTGGTCGACGACATCGCCGCGCAGGTGATGGCCCGTGACATCGCCAAGCAGGTCGAGGAGGAGCTCACTTACCCCGGCCAGATCCGGGTCACCGTCGTCCGCGAGTCCCGCGCGACCGAGGTGGCCAAGTAGATTCCCTCGGGTGACGTGTTCATCGCGATGCTCGCCGCCTATCTGACCTGGCACCTCCGCAAGAGCCTGGCACCGCTGACCTTCACCGACGAACACCCACCCGAACGCACCGACCCGGTCGCCCCCGCCACCCGCTCCGCCGCCGCCGGCCGCAAGGCCTCACGCCGCAAGACCGACACCGGCCAGCCCGCCCGGTCCTTCCGCACCCTGCTCGACCACCTGGCCACCCTGACCCGCAACGACATCCGATACGGCGGCCCAAACGGACCCGTCGTTCCCACCCTCGCCGTCCCCACCGAAACCCAGCGCCGCGCCTTCGAACTCCTCCACACCGCCATCCCGCTAAACCTCACCTAGACAGAACCCACACCCCCCGAAACAGCGAACCCCCTGCTC
>DASXRB010000702.1:0-8012 GCA_036506875.1 Kribbellaceae bacterium
TCTTCGCGAGCAGACCCGGCTGCCGGTAGTGCACACCGGTCATGACGGTGAGCAGCTTGACCCGTTCGGTGTGCGCGGCCAGGTAGCCGAGCGTCGTGTAGGCCTCGAGCATGTCGTTCTCAGCCGGGCCGATGACGCGGATCTGGAAGAAGTGGTCCATCACGGCCAGGTACTCGAACCCGGCCTGGTCGGCGTCGCGGGCGATCGCGGCGAGGTCCGCGCCGAGCCGGGACGCACCGCCGGGGAAGGTGAAGTCGGGGATCTGCAGGCCGAGTTTCATCAGGAGGGCTCCTCTGGGAACGGTACGCCCGCGCCGCTCCGGGCGGGTCGCCACCCAAATTACCTAGCCGGACAACTATCTGGATCGACAGTTGCGGGTCAGTGGTCGCCCAGCGCCCGGAGCAGGTCGCGCTCTCGTTCGGGGCTGAGGCCGGCGGAACGCTCCCGGTCCAGGCCCTGCTCGCGCTCCCAGGCGAGCGTGTCCGCGATCAGCTCCGCGCGCGGCCGGTGCCGCAAACCAGCCGCCCGGGCCGCGGCGCCACTGCGCGCGGACCAGCCCTCGTACCCGGGCTCGACCAGCCACATCGCGAGCGAGTCCCGGCCCATGAACTGCTCGACCTTCTGCTCCACCACCCAGGTCGGGTGCGCGAGCACGACGGGCCCGGTGTGCCCGCCGATCTCGCGGCACAGCGCGATCCACTGCCCGAACGAGACCGTCGGCCCGACCGTGTCGAAGGTCCCGGTGCGGCCCCGCTCCGCACCGTCGAGGATCCACGCGGCCAGGTCGCGCACGTCGACGACCGCGGTCGGCAGGTCCGGGGTGTCGGGCACCAGCATCGGCTCCCGCGGTGCCCGCGCGGCCCGAGCCACCCAGGCACCGGACCGGCCGGTGTCGTCGCCGGGTCCGCCGATCAACCCGGACCGGGCGATCACGAGTTTGCTGCCAACGGCATCGATCGACGCCAGCTCGCACGCCACCTTGGCCTCGCCGTACTGCTCCCGGTCCGCCACGTCGGCGTCGGTCGGCGCGAGCAGCGGCGCGGACTCGTCGGCGCCCGGCGTGGCGTGCGAGGCGTACACGTTGCCCGACGACACGTACGTCCAGTGCTCGGCCCGGTCACCCAGGGCCGCGAGCGCGCCGCGCACGAACCCGGGCTGCCAGGACACCTCCACGACCGCGTCCCAGTCGCGGCCGGCCAGGTCGTCGTACGCCGAAGGCTCGGAGCGGTCGGCCGCGACCAGTGTCGCGCCGTCCGCGACCGGACCGCTCTCGCCGCGCGCGAGGCAGGTCACCCGGTGCCCTCGTTCGAGAGCCTGCCGCGCGACCTCACGCCCGAGCCACGCCGTACCACCCAGAATCAGAACGTCCACGGCACCACCCAACCAGCCGCGGGCCCGGAAGCGAACCGCGTTCGCCCAGCGCGCATCTGCTCAGAGCGGACCAAGAGGGTCGAGCCACTCGATGACGGTCGCGCCGGCGTGGCCGTGTACGGCGATCATCGACTCCACGCTCTCCCACACCGTGGTCGTCGGGTAGTCGCCGTGCCAGCGCAGCGCGGCCGATCCGTCGGTGAACTCGACCCCCTCGGCCACCACGCCGGTCCCGCTGACGCCGGACACGTCCACGTGCCGGACCAGCCGGAACCGTCGCGGGCTCATCGAGGTGTCACGTCCCACAGGCGCTCGCCGGGCAGCGCACGGGTCGGGGCCGGAGCGGAACCGTCGGGCAGCGGGTCGGTGGTGATCCGCAGCCCGGTGAAGCGCCGCGACATCGCCTCGGCGTACCGGGCGGCGAGCTCGGCGTCGGCCCGGTAGTTCGCAATCACGTGGTCCCCGAACCAGACGCGCACCCAGGCGCGTGGCGGGACCGGACTGGCAGGCTCGGGGTCCTGTGAGGTGGGTGTGCCTGACACGTCGATCACTTCCACTCGTGTGGCGGGTTGGCTTCACTGGTGTGACGGCGTCCGGAGCGGATCATGACGCGGACCACGAACTGTCCGATGCGTTCGGTAGCCTCGCGGTTGCGCACGACACTAACCACGAGAATCGGGGCGGTGATGGGGACGCGAGTCGAGACGACGACCTACGGGGCCGCCGCGCTCAACCGGCTGCGCGACGTCGTCGCCGAGCGCAAGCGCGACGACCCGATGACCCCGGTGACGGTGCTGCTGCCGAACAACACGGCCGGCCTGGCCGCCCGCCGGCATCTCGCCGCCGGCCTCGGTGCCGGGCGCCCGGGCGTCACCGCGCTGCACCTCGCGACCCTCCCCCGGCTGGCCGAGCAGCTCGCCGCGCCGTCCCTGGCGCCCCGGCGTCCGGCGACCCAGCCGGTGCTGGCCGCGGCCTGGCGGTCCGCGCTCGGCGGCGCGCCCGGGCTGTTCGCCGAGGTGGCCGAGCACCCGGCGACGATCCAGGCCCTGGCCGCCGCGCACACCGAGCTGCGCGACCTCACCGGCGCCGCGCTCGACGCGGTCGCCGCGACGTCCCCGCTGGCCGCCGACCTGGTCCGGCTGCACCGCCACGTCGCCGCGTCGCTCGCCTCCGGCTGGTTCGACCCGACCGACCTGCTGCGCGCGGCGACCGCGCGGATCGAGGCCGACCCGGGGCCGGTGGCCGAGCTGGGCGCGCTGGTGCTCTACCTGCCACAGGACCTGACCCGGGCCGAGGCCGGGTTCGTGTCGGCGCTCGCGGCGTCCGGTGACCTGACCGTGGTCGCCGCGCTGACCGAGGTGCGCCGCGCCGACCGGGCGGTACGACGATCGCTCGAGCTGCTCGGCGCCGACCTGCCCGCGACCGCGGATCCCGTCCGCCCGACCGCGACCCGGGTGCTGAACGCGTCCGACGCCGACGACGAGGTGCGCTGCGTCGTCCGCGAGCTGGTCGGGGTGCTGACGCGGACCCCGGCGCACCGGGTCGCGGTTCTCTACGCTGCCGGGTCGCCGTACGCGCGACTGCTGCACGAGCATCTGGCCGCGGCCGGGATCACCGCGAACGGCCCGGGCACGCGGCCGGTGCACGAGCGGGCGGTGGCGCGGACGCTGCTCGAGGTGCTGGCGCTGACCGACCACGACCTGCCGCGCGCGGACCTGTTCCGGGCGCTGGCGAGCGCGCCGGTGCGGGACTTCACCGGACAGCGGATCCCGGTGTCGCCATGGGAGCGGCTGTCGCGCGCGGCGGGCGTCGTACGAGGTGACGACTGGGCGCAGCGGCTGACCCGGTACGCGGTGACCGAACGCGCCGAGGCCGGTGCGGAGGACGCGGCCGAGGACCCGCACCCCGGCGTCGCGCCGCGCGCGGTGTGGACCGCGGACCAGGCCGAGCGGCTGCGCGACTTCGCCGTCGAGCTGCGCCGCCGGCTGGCCGTCGCGGCCGCCGACCGGACCTGGTCGGGACTGGCCGCGTCGGTGCTCGAGCTGTACGACGCGCTGCTCGGCGAGACCGACCGCCTGCCGGGTGAGGAGCAGTACGCGGCCGCCGCGGTGCGGACCGCGCTGCGCGGTCTCGGGACGCTGGACGAGCTGGCCGTGCCCGCGTCGCTGGGCGTGCTGCGCGACGTGCTGGACCTGGAGCTGCGGCAGTCGCTGCCGCGGGTCGGGACGTTCGGCAACGGGGTGCTGGTCGCGCCGCTGTCGGCGAGCGTCGGGCTGGACGTGGACGTGGTGTACGTCGTCGGCCTGGCCGAGGACCTGTATCCCGGCCGGCTGCACACCGACGCGCTGCTCCCGGAGGCCGCCCGGCAGGCCGCGGACGGCCAGCTGGCACTGTCCCGCGACCGGCTGGACGCGCGGCACCGGCACCTGCTGGCCGCGTTCGCCGCCGGCTCCCGCGAGGTGGTCGCGTCGTTCCCGCGCGGCGACCTGCGCCGGTCCAGCCACCGGCTGCCGAGCCGCTGGCTGCTCCCGAGCCTGCGCGACCTGGCCGGCGACAAGCGGCTGGCCGCGACGCACTGGGACGAGCCGTCGTACGGACCCGCCATGCACACCTCGGCGTCGTACGCGGGCTCGCTGGTGACCGCGCCCCCGGCCACCGGACAGGAGTGGCGCGTCCGCGCCGTCGCCGCCGGCCGCCCGCCGGACGACGAGGTGCTGACCGCGGCCCGGTTGTTGCTCTCGGCAAGGAGATCCCCCGGGTTCACCCGGTACGACGGGAACCTGGCGGGCGTGGACGGCCTGCCGGACTACGCCCGGGAGGACCGCGCGATCTCGCCGACCGCGCTGGAGTCGTTCGCGTCGTGCCCGCACGCGTTCTTCGTCGAGCGGCTGCTCAAGGTCGAGCCGGTCGAGCAGCCCGAGGACCTGCTGGTGATCAGCCCGATCCAGATCGGCAACCTGGTGCACGACAGCATCGATGCCCTCGTCACCGAGCTCGAGGACGAGCTTCCGGCCGGCGGCGCGCCGTGGACGGACGCGCAGCGGGCTCGGCTGGTCGGGATCGCGCAGGCGAAGGCCGACGAGTTCGAGGCGGAGGGCCTCACCGGGCATCCGCGGCTGTGGCAGCGCGAGAAGGCGCGGATCATGGCCGACCTGGCCTGGCTGCTGACCGACGACGACGCCTGGCGGGCGCGGCGCCGCGCGACCGTGGTGGCCACCGAGCTGCGGTTCGGGTTCGACGGCACGCCGCCGGTGGAGATCGCGGTGCCGTCCGGCCGGGTGCTGCTGCGCGGCAGCGCGGACAAGATCGATGTCGGCGGCAACGGAACCGTCTACGTCACGGACGTGAAGACCGGCAGCGCGTCGCGGTTCGAGGGCATCGACACCGACCCGGTGGTGGCGGGGACGAAGTTGCAGCTGCCGGTCTACGCGTACGCCGCACGGGCGGCGCTCGGTGACCCGGGCCTGCCGGTGGAGGCGTCGTACTGGTTCGTGCGCAAGGATCGCGGAAAGCGGATCCCGGTGAATCTCACGCCCGAGGTGGAGGCGCGGTACGCCGACACGCTGGACGTGATCGTGTCGTCGATCGCGGCCGGGCTGTTCCCGGCCAAGGCGCCGGAGGTGGCTGACTTCGCCTGGGTGCAGTGCCCGTACTGCAACCCGGACGGCCTCGGGCACAGCGAGGTCCGGGCCCGGTGGGACCGCAAGCGCTTCGACCCCGCCCTGGAGCGGCTGGTGCGGCTGGTCGAGCCCGGCGTCCTCGAGGAGCGGGCCGATGACTGAGCTGTACGACGGCGCCGCGCGCGACCGGATCCGGACCGACACCGGCGCGACCCTGTTCGTCGAGGCCGGCGCCGGGTCCGGGAAGACCACCGCACTGGTGGAACGGATCCGCGCGCTGGTGCTCACCGACCGGGTGCCGCTGAGCGCGATCGCCGCGGTCACGTTCACCGAGAAGGCCGGGGCGGAGCTGCGCGACCAGCTGCGGGTGGAGTTCGAGAAGGCGTTCTACGACAACCGGTACGACGGCGGCTCGGCGGAGCTGGCCGAGCTCGCCGAGGAGGCGCTGGACGACCTGGACTCGGCGTCGATCGGGACGCTGCACTCGTTCGCGCAGCAGCTGCTCACCGCGCACCCGGTGGAGGCCGGGCTGCCGCCGATGATCGAGGTGCTGGACGAGGTCGGGTCCTCGGTGGCGTTCGAGGAACGCTGGGCCGAGCTGCAACGCACGCTGCTGGACGACGACGAGATCGCGCAGCCGCTGCTGCTGGCGATGGCCGCGGGTGTGGAGCTGCGGCACGTCCGGTCGCTGGCGAAGCTGTTCGGCAACGACTGGGACCTGATCGGCGAACGCGTGCTGGCGACCGAACCGGACCCGGTCGCCGTGCCCGACGTCGCGCCGCTGGTCGCCGAGGCGGCGCGGATCGCCGAGTCGATCGCCGACTGCCGCGACCCCGGCGACCGGCTGCTGCCGAAGGTGACCGAGGTCCGCGACTTCGGCGTACTGCTCGCCGCCGCGACCGACCCGGAGACGCGGCTCGCGGTGCTGCAGTCTGTGCGCGGGCTGAAGTTCGGCCTCGGCCGGAAGGCCAACTGGCCCGACATCGAGCGGGTCCGCGCGGACTGCGTGGCGCTGGTGGAGCGCGCGACGGCGCTTGTCGACACCGTGCTCGACGGTTGCCTGCGGCAACTGTCGTGCTGGGTGGCGCGGCGGGTGCTGGAGTCGGCGGAGCAGCGCCGGGCCGAGGGACGGCTGGAGTTCCACGACCTGCTGGTGCTGTCCCGCGACCTGCTGCGCCGCGACGCCGCGGTGCGGGCCGCGCTGCAGGAGCGGTACCAGCGGCTGCTGCTGGACGAGTTCCAGGACACCGACCCGATCCAGATCGAGCTGGCCGCGCGGATCGCGGGTGGCGCCGCCGCGGAGCAGGTGGACTGGCGCGACGTGGACGTACCGGCGGGGCGGCTGTTCGTGGTGGGCGACCCGAAGCAGTCGATCTACCGGTTCCGCCGGGCCGACATCGCGACGTACCTCTCCGCGCAGCAGACGTTCGGCGAGACCGTCGCGATGACGACGAACTTCCGGACCGTGCCGCCGGTGCTGGACTGGGTGAACGCGGTCTTCGGACAGCTGATCCAGCCGGTGGACGGCGCCCAGCCGTCGTACCAGTCCTTGATGCCGCACCGCACGGTCGCGCCACCGCCCGAGCCGGCGCCGGGACCGCCGGAGCAGCTCAGCCTGTTCGCGGACGAGGAGCCGGTGGCCGAGGTCGTCGACCTGACCGCGGTACGACGGGAGCGCGCCGGCGCGGATGACACCGCCGCGAGCGGGCCGGCGGTCGTCGTACTCGGGGCGCACGAGCATGCGGACCTGCCGCGAGCGCAGGCGTCGGTGCTGCGGGAGCGGGAGGCCGCCGACGTGGCGGCCGTCGTACAACAGGCTTTGCGGGACGGGTGGCAGGTCTGGGACACGCGGCAGCGGGAGTGGCGCGCGGCCGGGCCGGGTGACATCGCGGTGCTGGTGCCGGCGCGGACGTCGCTGCCGTTCCTGGAGGACGCGCTGGACTCGGCGGGGGTGCCGTACCGGGCCGAGGCGAGCTCGCTGGTCTACCAGTCCGCCGAGGTGCGCGACCTGCTCGCGTGCGCGCGGGCGCTGGCCGACCCGAGCGACCAGCTCGCGGCGGTGACGGCGCTGCGGTCGCCGCTGTTCGGCTGCGGTGACGACGACCTGTTCACCTGGAAGCGCGACGGCGGGTCGTTCACGATCACCGCGCCGGTGCGCGACGAGCTCGCGTCGCATCCGGTCGGCGCGGCGATGACCTGGCTGCGGCGGGCGCACTACGAGGCGCGCTGGCTGTCGCCGAGCGAGGTGCTGGCCTCGATCCTCGCGGACCGCCGGATGCTGGAACTCGCCGCGGACGGGCCGCGCGCCCGGGACGCGTGGCGGCGGCTGCGGTTCGTGGTCGACCAGGCGCGGGCGTGGTCAGAGGTCGAGCACGGCGGCCTGCGCGGGTACCTGGCGTGGGCCGCGCACCAGGGCGAGGAGGCGTCGCGGGTCGCGGAGGCCGTGCTGCCGGAGACCGACGCGGACGCGGTCCGGGTGATGACGGTGCACGCGGCGAAGGGGCTGGAGTTTCCGATCGTCGTGCTGTCCGGCATGACCGCGAAGCCGAACCGGCAGCGCGGCGTGCAGGTGCTGTGGCCGCCCGGCGGCGGGTACGCGGTGAAGCTGCGCGCCACCGTGCAGACCGAGGACTTCGACCTGGTCCAGCCGCTGGACGAGCAGATGGACGACCACGAGCGCCGCCGGCTCCTCTATGTGGCCGCCACCCGCGCCCGGGATCACCTCGTCGTGTCCCTGCACCGCGGGCCGTCCAACCAGGCCCGCAGCAACGCCGAGCTGCTGGCCGCGGCCGGCGCGGCCGGGGCGGGTGCGGTCCGCTTCACCGGCCGCCCGGAGCAGGCCGCCGCACCCGAGACAGCGGTCGCCGCGCCTCCCCCGTCGTACGACGAGTGGCTGCGGCGCGCGACGGCGGCCCGCGACGCGAGCCGGCGGAAGTCCGCGCAGAGCGCGTCCGGCCTGGAGGGCACCGATCCCGAGGTCGTGCTGCGGACGTCCGGGGGCGACGGCGACGGGCTCGCGGC
>DASXRB010000703.1:0-1826 GCA_036506875.1 Kribbellaceae bacterium
TGGGACACCGTCGACCAGGCCAGTACCCGCTTCACCTCGACCGCAGCGGTCGCGCACAGCGCCGCCACCACCATCGTGAGCGAGGCGAGTACGGCGAGCACCGGCAAGGCGCCCGGTGCCGCGCGGAACACGTCGTACATCCGGGCGACCAGGAACACACCGGCGGCGACCATCGTGGCGGCGTGGATCAGTGCGCTGACCGGCGCCGGGCCGGGCATCGCGTCCGGCAGCCAGGTCTGCAGCGGCACCTGCGCGGATTTCCCGACCACGCCGCTGAGCAACAGCAGCGTGCCGACCGTCAGCGTCGCCGGCGCCAGCCGCGAGACGTCGATCTCGCTGATCTGGAACGTGCCGGCCGCCACGCCGATGACGAAGATGCCGAACAGGAAACCGACGTCGCCGAGCCGGGTCATCAGGAACGCCTTGACCGCGCCGGCGCGGGCGTCGCGGCGCTCCCAGTGGTGGCCGATCAGCAGGTACGAGCAGGTGCCCATCACCTCCCAGCCGATCAGCAGCAGGAACAGGCTGTCCGCGACCACGACCGTGACCATGGCGAGGGTGAACAGCGTGACGATCGCGTGGTACGACGGCCGCCGCTCGTGCAGGTAGCCGATCGAGTACACGTGCACGCAGGCCCCGACCACGCCGACGATCACCAGCATCAGCACGCTCAGGTCGTCCGCCCGGACGTTGAACAGCAGCGTGGCCTGCCCGGCGAGCGTGCCGTCGCCGACCCGGATCACCCGCGGCTCGTGGTCGTAGGACGCCGCGGCGACAGCGAGCGCGGCGAGCGCCACGGCGATGCCGGTCAACCGCCAGAACAGGGTGGTCACTCCGCCACCTCGCTGAGGTCGCGGGCGCGGTCGGCGTCGATGTGGCCGTGGCCGCGGAACAGCAGCAGCACGATCGCCAGCCCCAGCCCGATCTCGGCCGCGGCCAGCGTGATCACGAACACCGCCGCGGTCTGCCCGCTCGCCGAGCCGCCGCCGTGCCAGGCGTCGAACGCGACCAGGTTGAGGTTGACCGCGTTCAGCATCAGCTCCACCGACATCAGCACGGTGACCGCGTTGCGCCGGGCCAGCACGCCGTACACGCCGATACAGAACAGCACGACGGCGAGCAGCAGCGGTAGGACGAGCGGCATCAGCTGTCCTTCCCCGGCCGGACCGACAGCGCGATGGCTCCCACCAGGGCGGCGAGCAGCAGCACCGACAGCACCTCGAACGGCAGCACCCAGGTCCGGAACACCGCCGTGCCCACGTCCTGGGCGGCGCCCGAGGTGTCCCGCTCGAGCTTCTCGTTGCCGAAGGCAAGGACGACGCCCGCGCCGAGGATCACGGCGAGCACGGCCGCGACGACGGCCGCGAACGGGCTGCGTCTCGTGGTCAGGTCGGCCAGCGGGTTGGTCGGCGCCTTGGTCAGCATCAGTGCGAACAGCACCAGTACGACGATCGCCCCGACGTAGACGAGCACCTGGACCAGCGCCACGAACTCCGCTCCCAGCGCTCCGAAGCAGCCGGCGACGGCGCCGAGCGCGACCACCAGCCAGAGTGCCGCGTGCACGATCCGCCGGGTGGTGACGACCAGGATGCTCGCGACGACCGCCAGGACACCGGCCGCCGCGAACAGCACGATCACAGTTGGTCCTCCGGGGACGCTCCCGGCTCGGCGGCCTGCGGCGGCGGGACCGTCCACATCCACTCGCGCAACCGGTCCTTCTCGTGCGTGAGGTTGCGGATGTCGGTCTCGGCATACTCGAACTCGGGTGACCAGAACAGCGCGTCGAACGGGCAGGCCTCGATGCAGATCCCGCAGTACATGCACAG
>DASXRB010000704.1:0-2564 GCA_036506875.1 Kribbellaceae bacterium
GATCAACGTCGGCAGCAGTGCCGACCCACCGTACGACAACAGGGGGAGCGGGATCCCGATGACCGGCAACATCCCGAGAACAGCACCCAGATTCACCAAGGCCTGGGCCATGATCCAGACCGTGATCCCGGCCGCCGCGTAGCGGATGAACGGCTCGCGGGTGCGGGTCGCGATCCGCACCCCGGCGTAGGCCAGGGCGAGGAACAGCGCGAGCACGATCAGCGACCCGAACAGCCCGAGCTCCTCGCCGATCACCGAGAAGATGAAGTCGGTGTGCGCCTCCGGCAGGTTGCCCCACTTCTGCCGGCTGTTGCCGATCCCGAGGCCCCACCAGCCGCCGCTGGACAGGGCGTAGAACGAGTGGTAGGCCTGCCAGCCGTTGCCGCTGGGGTCCGCGAACGGGTCGAGGAAGCCGAGCACCCGGTCCTTGCGGTGCTGCGCGGAGCTGACGAAGTACGCCGCCATCCCGCCGACCAGCGCGAACATCGAGACGAACAGCCGGGTCGGGGCGCCGACGACCCAGATCATCCCGAGCATGATCGCCATCAGCACCAGCGCGGTGCCCAGGTCGTGCTGCCCGACGACCAGCCCGATCACCAGCATCGAGACCGGGATCATCGGGATCAGCAGGTGCTTCCACTGGGTGAGCAGCTTCTGCTTGCGGGCGTAGAGGTCCGCGCACCACACCACGAGTGCCAGCTTGGCGAACTCGCTCGGCTGGATCTTCAGCGGGCCGCCTAGGTACAGCCAGTTCCGGTTGCCCTTCACCTCCTGGCCGAGCCCGGTGTAGGTGGCCACCAGCAGCGCGACCGAGCCGAGCAGGGCGACGTACGCGAGCATCCGCATGTGCCGCGGCTTCATCCGCGCCGCGACCCAGGCCAGCGGCAGCCCGGCGGCGACCCAGATCAGCTGCCGGTAGAAGATCGTGTAACTGTTCCCGTTCGCCCGGTACGACAGCACGCTGGACGCGGACAGCACCATCAGCAGGCCGAGCGCGAGCAGCAGCCCGGTCGCGCCCAGCACGATGTGGTACGACGTCAGCGGGCGGTCCAGCACCTGCCGGACCGTCTCCGTCCGGAGCCGGCGCCCGCTGTGGTCGCGCTGCTCATCCGTGACCGTCACGGCGGTCACCCGGCGCCGAGAGTTCGCACCGCCTCGGCGAAGGCGTCTCCGCGGGCGCCGTAGTTGGCGAACATGTCCCAGGACGCGCAACCGGGTGCGAGCAGCACGGTGTCGCCCGGCTGTGCCAGCCCGGCTGCCTCGTCCACCACGCGTCGCATGGCTCCAGTGTCCGTGCCGGCGACGTCGATCACCGGGATATCGGGTGCGTGTCGGGCCAGTGCGGCCGCGATCACGGCCCGGTCCTGGCCGAGCAGCACGACACCCCGCAGCCGCTGGTGCACGGCCCGGACGAGGTCGTCGAACGTCGCCCCCTTGGCCTGGCCGCCGGCGATCCAGACCACGTGCTCGTACGCCGCCAGCGACGCCTGCGCGGCGTGCGGGTTGGTCGCCTTCGAGTCGTCGACGTACGACACGTCCGCGACGTCCGCGACGTGCGCGATCCGGTGCGCGTCCGGGGTGAACGCCCGCAGGCCGTCGCGCACCGCGTGCGGCGGGACGCCGAACGACCGGGCCAGCGCGGCCGCGGCGAGGGCGTTGGCCACGTTGTGCGGCGCGGGCGGGTTGACGTCGGCCAGGGTGGCGAGCTCCAGCGCGGACGTGGACCGCTGCTCCACGAACGCCCGGTCGACCAGCAGCTCGTCGACCACGCCCACCATCGAGACGTCCGGGTAGCCGAGGGTGAAGCCGATCGCCCGGCAGCCCTCGACGACGTCGGCGTCCATCACCAGCTGCTCGGTGGCCTTGTCGGCCGCGTTGTAGACGCACGCGACCTGGCAGTGCTCGTAGATCCGGCCCTTGTCCTTCGCGTACGCGTCCAGCGAGCCGTGCCAGTCGACGTGGTCCGGCGCGACGTTCAGCACGGCGGCGGAGTGCGCGGACATCGAGGCGGTGAAGTGCAGCTGGTACGACGACAGCTCGACCGCGATCACGTCGTACGGCTCGGGGTCCATCACCACCTGCACCAGCGGGAGGCCCACGTTGCCCGCGGCAACGGTCCGCTTCCCGGCGGCGGCCAGGATCGACGCGAGCATCTGCACCGTCGTGGTCTTGCCGTTGGTGCCGGTCACGCACAGCCAGGGTGCGGCCGTGGCCGGGTCGCGCAGCCGCCAGGCGAGCTCGATCTCACTCCAGATCGGCAGCCCGCGCTCGGCGGCCCGGGCCAGCAGCGGGGTGTCCGGACGCAGCCCGGGCGAGGTGACCAGCACCTCGGCGTCGTCCGGCAGCGTCGCGGTGGAGCCGGGACCGAGCCGGACCACGGCACCGAGGGTCTCCAGGATCCGGGCCTGCTCGCGCAGCGCCTCGGTGTCGCGGTCGTCGAGCGCCGTGACGTGCTCGGCACCGGCCTGCAGCAGCGCGTCGGTGCAGGCGTACCCGGCGGTGCCGAAGCCCGCGACCACGAACCGCGTGGTCGCCCAGGCGGGGCTGGTGCGGTCGGCCGGCGA
>DASXRB010000705.1:0-1865 GCA_036506875.1 Kribbellaceae bacterium
GGGCCGCCTGGGTGGTCCGGCACCGCGTCCCGGTCTTGGTCCTCGGAGTGATCACCCTCGCGGTCATGGCGATCCCCATCACTAAGATGGATCTCGGCTTACCGGGCGCCAGCTCGCGCCCGACCAGCGACACCTCACGACGCGCCTACGACCTGACCACGCAACACTTCGGCGCCGGCTACAACGGCAAACTCACCGTCGTCGCCGAGAACGCGACGACCAAGACGCAGGCGCAGCAGATCGCCACCGCCCTGGGCAACGTCGACGGTGTCGCGTCGGCGTCGGTGAGCACCGTGACCAACCGGATCGCCGTCATCAGCGTCGTGCCTACCACCGGACCCAACGCGCAAGCCACCACCGACCTCGTGCATCGCATCCGCGACGACCGCGCGAGCATCGAAGGCAGCACCGGCACGACCCTGCTCGTCGGCGGCACCACGGCGGCCAACATCGACGTCTCCGCCAAGCTCGGCGCCGCCTTACCGATCTTCCTCATCGTCGTCGCCGGACTCGCGTTCGTCCTGCTCACCTTCGCGTTCAGCACCATCCTGATCCCGATCAAGTCGATCCTCGGGTTCCTGCTGTCGGTGGGCGCCGCGTTCGGTGCCGAGGTCGCCGTGTTCCAGTGGGGCTGGCTGTCCGGCGTGCTCGGCATCGCCAAGAGCCAGACGCTGAGCTTCCTGCCGGTCATCCTGCTCGCGATCATTTTCGGACTGTCCAGCGACTACGAAGTGTTCGTCGTCTCCCGCATCAAGGAACACTTCACCAAACACGACGATGCACGCCAAGCCGTCATCATCGCACCGGCCAATCCGCCCGAGTGGTCAGCGCCGCCGCCCTGATCATGACCGCGGTGTTCGCCGCCTTCCTGCTCAGCTCCGACCCGATCATCAAGTCCATCGGATTCAGCTTCGCCCTCGGCGTCCTCATCGACGCCTTCGTCGTCCGGCTCACCCTCGTCCCGGCCGCCATGGCCATCATCGGCGGCAAGATCTGGTACCACCCCACCTGGTACGGCAAGTACGTCCCGGACCCCGACATCGAAGGCGAACGACTCGACCAGAGACTGCCCGCCGTGCAGCCCCACAAGCAGCATGTCACCGTGTAGGCCGTGATGAACACGCAGCCAGGACTTCGGGAGCGGAAGAAGCAGCGGACCCGCGAGGCGATCGTCCGCGCGGCCCAGCAGCTGTTCGTCGACCGCGGCTACCACGGCACCACGCTGCCGGACATCGCGGAGGCGGCCGACGTGTCGACCCGAACGATCTTCGGCTACTTCGCCAGCAAGGAAGACATCCTCTTCGCCGACCTCGACCAGCAGAAGGCCGCGCTTGCCCGCGCGGTCGCCGACCGGCCGGCGGGCAGCGACACCCTCGCGGCGGTGCGCGAGTTCATCCTGTCCGGCCGCCGGGCGGACCGTAGCGAGCTGGACGAACAGCTAACCGTCCTCATCGCCCGTGACCCGAGCCTGCGCACGCTGCGCCGAGCGCGGCTGACGCAGGTCGTCGAGGTACTCGCGCCGGCGATTGCCGAAGACCTGCGCGCCGCGCCGGACGACCCGCGTACCCAGCTGGTCATCGCATCGCTGGCGGCAGGGTTCGGTCTGCTGATCGACCGCGGAGCAGCCAAGACCAGACGCCTCACACCTAGGGAGATCGCCGCCCAGATCGACCCCGTCATCACCTTCGTCCGTGCCGGCCTCGACGCGCTCAAGGATGCCGGCACGTCCCAGCGAACCCGACGCAGGCAGAGCTGATGCAAGCCGCCTGGTACGACACGCAGGGTCCCGCTGCGGACGTCTTGCGGGTCGGCGAGCTGCCCGACCCGCAACCCGGGCCAGGCGAGGTCCGGGTCCGCATCCGACT
>DASXRB010000706.1:0-2302 GCA_036506875.1 Kribbellaceae bacterium
ACTGCTCAGCCACTGCGGCCTGAACGGCGACCGGGCGCTGTCCTGGGCGATCAAGGGCCTGGTCGACCTGGTGGTCGGCGGCCACAGCCACGACGCGGTCGAGGAGATCGACACCACGCAGGGCGTGCCCGTCGTGCAGGCCGGCGCGTTCGCCGAACGGCTCGGCCGGGTGCGGCTGGAGGTCACGTCCGACGGCGTTCGCGTGGCGGAGGTGCGGCACGAGGTCGTCGCGGACGAGTGGCCGTCGGACCCGGCGGTGCTGGACGAGCTGGCCGCGTGCGAGCGCGACCTGCAGGCCTGGCTGGACGAGCCGGTCGGCGTGCTGGCCGAGCCGGCGCCCTGGCAGGAGCTGTACGACAGCGCGGTCACCAGGACCGTCACGGCGGCGCTGCTCGACGCGTACCCCGGCGACCTCGGTGTGCTGATCGCCGGGCACTGTACGGCGGGCCTGCCGGCCGGCACCGTGACCCGCGGCGACATCTGGGCGGCCACGGCGTCACCCGGCAACGCGGCGACCGCGACGATGACCGGCCGCGAGCTGCGCGCGATGGTGGCGGTCGGCGTCTCGGCGGAGTACGCGACCGCCACGCCGCGCACCTTCCGCGGCCGCCCGCGCGGTGCGCTGCACCTCGTCGGCGCCGAGCTGCGCGACGGCGACCTGCACGTCGGCGGGGTCCCGGTCGAGGACGACCGCGCCTACCGCGTCACCGGCTCCGACCTGGAGCTCTCGACGTACGGCGGCATGGTCGGCGCCGCGCTCGCGGACCTGGTGATCCACACCCCCGCGATCCTCCCCGAGCTCCTGGAGTCGTACCTGGGTGCTAGTGCCTCGTCAAGAAACGTTCGGCACGTTTAGCGGCGCCCCAGACGCCCGCTAAACGCACCAACGTTTCTTGACGAGGCACTAGCACTTCAGCCCGTCGGCCGTGAGCAGCTTCTGGATCGCCGCCATCGCATCGGCGTTGGCGCTCGCGGCGAGCTGTGAACGCATGTCGTCCACGGTCTCGCGTGCGAGCGTCCAGCCGAGCGGCGGCTCGGGACCCGGCTGGCCGAACAGCGTGATCCGGAACCACAGCGACTGCGGCGACTTGCCGGTGCTGTCGTAGACCGGCCGGCCGCCGGCGGACACCGCACGGGTGAACGCGGCCGCGGCGCCGGCGCGGGCGTACGCCTCCCGGCTCGAGACCTGGCCGAGTGTCGCGGTCACGGGTGCGAGCGGCTCCACGGGACGGCCGTCCGCGCTCGAGGCGACCGTCGCGGCCGGCGGCGAGTTGTCGATCTGCACGAAGATCGGAACGTAGCAGCCGGGTCCGGTGGCCGGCTCGGCCTGCGCGACCAGCGGCTGCAGTGCGCGCCAGGCGTCGACGGCTGTCCCGGCCCCCGAGTTGTCGAACAGCCCGCCGTCGGCGTCGTACGACACGGCGGGCGGCGGGACCAGGCCCTTGGCGTCGCCACAGCCGCGGCGCTCGACCCGGCCGGTCGGCGAGACGTACGGGAACCGCGCGGACAGGTGCGCGGCGGTGGACAACGGGACGTCCTCGGTGGGGCAGAGGTAGTCCACCAGCTCGCTGGTCGACGGCAGGATGTCGGTGTACGACCGCGCGTCGTCCGGCCGGACCGGTCCTCGGCAGGCGTGGTCGTCCGGTCCGTCCAGCGTCGAGCCGGGTGGCGCACCGGCCGGACCGGTCGCACCGCTCGACGCACCGGTCGCGCCGGTGGACGCGGCAGGTTTGGCCGGTCCGGTCGGCAGGGCGAAGTCGACGGCGCTCGACACGAACCTGCAGTCGTCCTCGACGCTGATCCCGTTCAGCGCCAGCACCGGGGTCGCCCAGTCCTGCTTCTTGCCCTGGTCTTCGACCGCGTGCGTGTCACTCCACAGCTCGCGCAGCCCGCGGCTCAGCCCGCGATCGGGCGCGGTGGGGCCGTCGGGTCGCCAGGCCTGCTCCCAGCTGCGTTCGAGCATCTCGGCACGATCGGCTTCGTCCCAGGCCAGCAGCGCGTGTGGCACGTCGGCGAGGAGCATCCGCGCGACGTCCGGCGCAACGAAATCGGCCGACAGCGCGTCCTCGACCGTCAGCGGTATGGCCGCGCCCTCCTGGTCGGTGAACAGGTCGGCACGTCGCGCGCTCCACGCGGCGAGGCCGACGCTGCCCCCCGAGGCGCCGCTGGCCAGGAACACGGGCAACGGCTTGGCCGCCTCCCCGGCCAACTTCTGCTTGTCCGGCGTTCCCTTGCGCTGCGCGCAGTGGTCGCCGTAGTCCGCGACCGGGCCCGGGCCGAACAGGCACTCCATCACCAGCGC
>DASXRB010000707.1:0-10366 GCA_036506875.1 Kribbellaceae bacterium
GAACCCGTCCGCGGCCAGCGCCTCGCGCAGCTCGCCCACGAACCCCTGGTAGGCCAGGCCGAGCAGGATCCCGAAATCCGTTGCCTTCGTCACGATAGACAAGCTAGCTTGTACAAGTCAGCTTGTCTATCTAGGAGGGACCATGACGGTCATCCGCGCGGCCGAGGCGCCGCGTTTCGAGGTTCCGGGGATCGAGTTCACCGCGCTGGCCGCGCCCAGCCGCGGCTCGGGCGACGTGTGCACCTGGCGGCTCACGGCGGCGCCCGGGACGGACGTCCCGGAGCCGCACACGCTGGACCGGACGGAGGTCTTCATGGTGACCTCCGGCGCGGTGCGGGTCACGCCGGGCGGGAGGTGCTGCGCGCCGGCGACGCCGCCGTCGTACCGGCGGGGGAGCCGATCCAGCTCGTCAACGCGGGGGACACGCCCGCGGAGGTGTATGTCGCGATCGCGGCGGGCTTCACCGGCACGATGGCCGACGGCACCACCGTCCGGCCGCCGTGGGCTCAGTGACGCGCGCTCGGTCAGCCGGCCGGTAGGGCGAGCGGGGTCGGCGCGGCCCGGCCCCGCAGCTCGACCTCCGGTCCGGCGGACCACAGCCGCCGCTCGTCCTCGCCGGCGGCGGCCACGGCGGCCATCGACGCGAGCAGCCCGGCGTCGTACGTCTTGGACAGCTCGGTGAGCCGGGCCGCCTCGTTCACCGGGTCGCCGATCACGGTGTACTCGTAGCGGCGCTCGTCGCCGATGGTGCCCGCCACCACGGTCCCGGCGGCGACGCCGATCCCGGCCTCGATCGGGGGCTGCTCGGCGCGCAGCCGTCCGGCGATGGCGCGTGCGGTGGCGAGCGCGGCGCCGGCCGGGTCCGGCAGCCCGACCGGGGCGCCGAACACCGCGAGCGCGGCGTCGCCGGCGAACTTGTTGACCATGCCGCCGTGCGCGTCGACCTCGTCGACCACGATCTGCAGGAACCGGTTCAGCAGCGCGACGACCTCGCCCGGCGGCCGGGTGGCCGCGAGTCGCGTGGAGCCGACCAGGTCCACGAACAGCGCGGCCGCGAACCGCTCCTCACCGCCGAGGCCGACGCCGCGGTCCAGCGCGTCCGCGACGACGTCCGGCCCGACGTACCGCCCGAACAGGTCGCGGATCCGCTCCCGCTCGCGCAGCCCGGCCGCCATCCGGTTGAACCCGGCCTGCAGCGAGCCCAGCTCGGTCCCGTCGAACACCGGCACCTCGACGTCCAGGTCACCGCCCTCGATCACCGCCAGCGCCCGCCGCACCGAGTGCACCGGCGCGACGACGCTTTTCGCCGTCCGCCACATCAGCACCCCGCCGAACACCAGCGTGCAGCCGCCGAGCGCCAGCATCGTGACGGCCAGCCGGGCGTTCGACACCGTCGTCGTCAGCGCGAACACCGCGGTCACCATCAGGCCCAGCACCGGGACACCCGACCCGAGGGCCCAGAACAGCATGCCGCGGGTCAGCAGGCCCGCCGCGAGCGGACGGCGCGGCGGGCCGGCACCCCCGGCCATCGCCCGGGCCGCGATCGGCCGCAGCGCGAACTCGGTCAGCAGGTAGGCGTCCGCGCAGGTCACCAGCCCGCCGAACGCGACGGTCAGCAGCACCCGCGGGATCGACTCCGGTTGCAGGATCCCCAGCAGCGTCGTGAACAGCGCCGTCGCGATCGCCCACAGCAGGCCCTGGATCAGGGTGAACTGCAGCGGCAGCCGCAGCGTGCGGGTCCGCTCCTTCTTGGTCGGCGTGCGCCCCTCGTTGATCCAGCGGGTGACCTTGAGCCCCCGGTACGTGCCCCACACCACCCCGATCACCGTCGCCAGCAGCACGTACGACGGGACGGCGATCGCCAGCGCGACCAGCACCCGGTGGTTGGCGGGCTGGCCGGGCAGCACGAACCAGGACAGTACGACGGTCACCGCGGCGCCCATCAGGTTCGCCGACACCAAGAACACCGTCAGCAGCAACTGCACCCGCACCCGCAACACCCGCGGCCCCTGGTCGACCGTCCCCAGCAGCCACGACCCGAACGGCCTGCGCTGCAGTGCCCGGTCCGTCGTCGTCATGGCCTACAGTCTGCCCACCCCCATCCAACGATCATCGGGCCCTTCCGACCCGGCGTGTCGCCGTTCGTCGGGCCGTTGCGACCACCCTCGGCGGGTTCGGCTGGCCTGTGGACCGATGTCGTCGATGGCCCGGGCGCGCCGCTAAGCGCCGCACAGACGACGAGACTCCGTCGCGGGGCTGGGACCACCTGGTCGCCGCGCCGCTGTGGCCGATGTACGGCGTGAACCTGGGCACGCTGCTGCGCACCCGCGCCGCGGTCGGCGCCTGCCTGGCCGTGCCGAAGCCGCCGTGGGTCCCCGAGGCGCTTGCCAAGGGCAACACGCCGCGCCGTCGTACCTGCGTGCACTGGACCGGCCACGACGCCGTGGTCGTGGCCGAGTCGCTCTCAGATCCCGGCTTCCATGCGCAGGTCCGGCGCGCCGAGCCGGGCCGCGTCAGCGGTGTGGTCGTCCGGCTGCTGCTGCGAGTCCCGCTCGGCCGCGACCCGGGCCCGGTAGTGCTCGAGCTCACGGTCGACGGTCGAGTCGTCCCAGCGCAGGATCGGGGCGACGAGCCGGGCGACCGGTTCGGCGGCGGACAGGCCGCGGTCCCAGGTCTCGATGGAGATCCGGGTGCGCCGGGTCAGGATGTCGTCGAGGTGCAGCGCCCCCTCGTGCGAGACGGCGTAGCGCGCCTCGGCCTGGAGGTAGTCCTCGGCGCCGGGGATCGGGCGGGCCAGGTCGGGTTCCTTGACCAGGAGATCGACCAGTTCGTCGATCAGCGAGCCGTACCGGCTCAGCAGGTGGTCCACGCGCGCCGCGTGCAGCCCGGTCTGCTGGGCGATCCGGTCCCGGGCGTTGACCCGCGCCTGATAGCCGTCGGCGCCCAGCAGCGGGATGTCGTGGGTGCATGAGGGTGGGACGTCGCCGCGGCCACGGGTTGCCGCGTCGACGGCGTCCTTGGCCATGACCCGGTAGGTGGTGTACTTGCCGCCCGCGACGACGGTCAGTCCGGGCGCCGGCTGGGCGACCTGGTGCTCACGGCTGAGCGTGCTGGTGTCCGCCGACTCGCCGGCCAGCAGCGGGCGCAGCCCGGCGTAGACCCCCTCGATGTCTTCGGGCCCGATCGGGGTCCGGAGGACTGCGTTGACGCGGTCGAGCAGGTAGTCGATGTCCGACCTGCTGGCGGACGGATGAGCCTTGTCGAGGTCCCAGTCGGTGTCGGTGGTGCCGACCAGCCAGTGCCGGCCCCACGGAATGACGAACAGCACGCTGGTCTCGGTGCGCAGGATGATGCCGGAATCGGACGCGATCCGGTCCCGGGGCACCACCAGGTGGATGCCCTTCGACGCACGGACCTGGAACCGGCCCCGGCCGCCGAGCATCTCCTGGATGTCGTCGGTCCAGACGCCGGTGGCGTTGACCACGTGGTGGGCGAGCACGTCCAGCTCGGCGCCGGACTCCAGGTCGCGCACCCGCGCTCCGGTGACCCGCTCGCCCTCGCGCAGCAGGCCGGTGACGCGTGCGCTGCTGGCGACCGCGGCGCCGTGGTGGGCGGCGGTCCGGGCGAGCGTCATGGTGTGCCGGGCGTCGTCGACCTGGGCGTCGTAGTACCGGATCGCCCCGGTCAGCGCGTCCGGGCGCAGCGCGGGCGCCAGCCGCAGCGCCCCCCGCCTGGTCAGGTGCCGGTGACGCGGCACGGCCCGCGCACCGCCGAGCGTGTCGTACAGCAGCACGCCGCTGCCGACATAGCCGCGTTCCCACCCGCCGCGGGTGAGCGGGAACAGGAACGGCACGGGTCGGACCAGGTGCGGGGCCAGCTTGCGCAGCAGCAGGGCGCGCTCCCGCAGCGCCTCCCGCACCAGCGCGAAGTTGCGCTGTTCGAGGTAGCGCAGGCCGCCGTGGATCAGCTTGCTGGAGCGGCTGGACGTGCCCGAGGCGAAGTCGCGGGCCTCTACCAGTCCCACCGCGAGGCCGCGGGTCGCGGCGTCCAGCGCGGTGCCGGCGCCGGTCACGCCCCCGCCGATGACGAGGATGTCGAGGGTCCGCGACCCCATCGTGGCGAGGGCCTCGCGGCGTTGCTCGAGACTCAACTGAGCTGTGTACATGACCTCTCCTGATGTCAGCCGACGTCGACCCAGTCGAGGCTGCGCTCGACGGCCTTCTTCCACCCGGCATAGGCCGCCTCGCGCGACTCGTCCGACCACTGTGGGTGCCAGCGCTTGTCCTCGTTCCAGTTCTGCCGCAGCGCTTCGGTGCCGGACCAGAAACCGGACGCCAGCCCGGCCGCGTACGCGGCGCCGAGTGCGGTGGTCTCGGCGACCACCGGCTTGGACACCGGGACCCCGAGCACATCGGCCTGCATCTGCATGCACACATCGTTGGCGGTCACGCCGCCGTCGACCCGCAGCACGTCGAGCCGCACTCCCGAGTCGGCCTCCATCGCCAGCGCGACGTCCTTGCTCTGGTAGCAGATCGACTCCAGGGTGGCCCGGGCGATGTGCGCGTCGGTGTTGAACCGGGACAGCCCGACGATCACGCCGCGCGCGTCCGAGCGCCAGTACGGGGCGAACAGCCCGGAGAACGCGGGCACGAAATAGACGCCGCCGCTGTCGGGTACCTGCCGTGCCAGGACCTCGCTGTCGGCCGCGGAGTCGATCAGGTGCAGCTGGTCGCGCAGCCACTGCACGGCCGAGCCGGTGACGGCGATCGAGCCCTCGAGCGCGTACACGGCGGGCGCGTCGCCCAGCTGGTAGCAGACCGTGGTGAGCAGACCGGCCTTCGACCGCACCGGCTCGGTGCCGGTGTTGAGCAGCAGGAAGTTCCCGGTTCCGTAGGTGTTCTTGGCCTCCCCGGGGGCGAAGCACACCTGGCCGACCATCGCCGCCTGCTGGTCACCCAGGTCCCCGCCCAGCGGCACCTCGCCGCCGAACGGGCCGGCCGGACTCGTCGTCCCGTAGAACGCCGGATCCGATGACGGCCGGATCTGCGGCAGCATCGATCGCGGAATGCCGAAGAAGCCCAGCAACTCGTCGTCCCACTCGAGGGTTTCCAGGTCCATCAACATGGTGCGGCTGGCGTTGGTGACGTCGGTGACGTGCACACCGCCCCGGGTCCCGCCGGTGAGGTTCCACAGCAGCCAGCTGTCGGTCGTCCCGAACAGCGCGTCCCCGCGCTGTGCCGCCGCCCGGACGCCGTCGACGTTCTCGAGGATCCATTGCAGCTTGCCCGCGGAGAAGTACGTCGCGGGCGGCAGGCCGGCCTTCTTGCGGATCACGTCGCCGCGGCCGTCCCGATCCAGCGCCGCGGCGATCCGGTCGGTGCGGGTGTCCTGCCAGACGATCGCGTTGTAGAGCGGCCGGCCGGTGCGGCGGTCCCAGACCACCGTGGTCTCCCGCTGGTTGGTCACCCCGACCGCGGACAGGTCGCCGGCATGCAGGTCGAGATCGGTGAGCGTGCGCTTGACGACCGTGCGGGTGCGTTCCCAGATCTCCACGGGGTCGTGCTCCACCCATCCCGCCCGGGGCAGGATCTGTTCGTGCTCGAGCTGGTGCCGGCCCACCTCGTTGCCGGCGTGGTCGAAGACCATGAAGCGAGTGGATGTGGTGCCCTGGTCGATGGCACCGACGAAGTCAGCCATGATGTCGGTCCTTTCGTGGTCGGTCTGAGTCAGCGCGCGGACGCGGCCGGTTCGGCTGCCGGGATCTCGCCGATCTCCTGCTCGTCGTCGGCCGCCGGCAGGAAGCCCCCGACGAGCCACTTGTAGGCGCCGGCCCCGAGCAGGCCGCCGATCAGCGGTCCCACAATGGGCACCCAGAAGTACAGCGCCCCGTTCTGGTCCCGGAACGCCGTGGCATAACCGGTGACGTACGACGCCAGCCGGGGACCGAGGTCGCGGGCAGGATTGATCGCGTAGCCCGCGTTGGTACCCCACGCCATTCCGATGGCGACGACCACCAGGCCGACGACCACCGGCGCGAACCAGGTGACCGGCGCGTTGTTGCGGACGTCGGTCAGCGCCATCACCAGGAACAGCAGGATCGCCGTACCGACGACCTGGTCGAGCAGCGCGGTGCCCTGGCCGATGTGCAGGGCGCCGTTGCCGGGCAGGGTCGAGAAGATGCCCTGGGTGGCGATGGTGTGCTGCGGGTCGACGGCACTGATCGCCTGGCTGTAGGTCATCCGCACGAGCAGGGCGGCGGCGAACGCACCGAGCAGCTGCGCCGCGCTGAACGGCAGCACCTTGCGCCAGGCGAAGCCCCGGAACACCGCCAGCGCGAGGGTGACGGCCGGGTTGAGGTGTGCGCCGCTGATCCGTGCCGCGGTGTAGATCCCCAGCATCACGCCCAGGCCCCAGGCCCAGGCGATCGAGTCGTGGTCACCGAGCTTGCCGTCGCCGGTGACGACCTGCGCGACCACGCCGACACCGAAGAGGATGAGAACGAGCGTGCCGGCGAACTCCGCGCAGAGCTCGCCGAAGAGCGTTCGTCGTGTCATGACGGTCTCCTTGTGTTCTGCGTCACAGTGGGTGGTGGGACGAACGTACGGGCCGCCGAGCGGGCCGGCACCACCGTGCGTTCGGCATTGCCGAACGCGTGTCAGGTCGGCATCGCCGAACGCCCCGTAGCCTGAAGCCGTGCCGGGTACCGTGCAGTCGGTGGAGCGGGCAGCAGCGATGCTGCAGCTGCTCGCCGTCGAGGACGAGCCGCTGGGGCTGGTGCAGATCGCCGCCGCGCTCGGACTGGCGAAGGGCACCGCACACGGCCTTCTCCGCACCCTGCAGGCCGTCGGCTTCGTCGAGCAGGAGTCATCCGGGCGCTACCTGCTCGGGCCCGATCTGTACCACCTCGGGTCGACCCAGCTCGACCTCAACGAGCTCAAGGCGCGCGCGTTGAACTGGACCGATGCGCTGGCCGCCCGCACCGGCGAGTCGGTTCGGGTGGCGGCGTTCCGGGGCGGCCAGGCGGTCGTGGCTCACCACGTGTTCCGCGCCGACGCCAGCCGGCAGGTGCTGGAGATCGGCGCGGCCGTGCCGCTGCACGCCAGCGCCCTGGGCAAGGTGCTGCTGGCCTTCGATCCCGGCGCGGCTCGCAGCGTCGCCGGGCACGGCCTGGAGAGTCTCACCTACCGCACGATCACCGACCACGCCCAGCTGCGCCGGGAGCTGGCCGACACCCGGGACCGGGGATGGGCCGCGTCGGTCGAAGAGGACCGTCCTGGCATCGCGGGCATCGCTGCACCGATCCGGGACCGCGGCGGCTACGTGGTGGCCAGCGTCGGCATCAGCGGCGCCGTGGAGCGGCTCTGCGACGGCCGGTACCGCCCGCTCGATCGGCTCGCCACGCAGGTCGTCCGGGCCGGCCGGGCGATCTCCCGCGAGTTCGGACACGGGCGGGACCGATGACCGAACGGTACGTGGCCGCGCTCGACCAGGGCACGACCTCCACCCGGTGCATCGTCTACGACCGGCACGGGCGGCTCGTCTCGGTGGCGCAGCGCGAACACCACCAGTACTACCCGCGACCCGGCTGGGTCGAGCACGACCCGGCCGAGATCTGGGACACCGTGCGACGGATCATCCCGCAGGCACTCGCCGACGCGGACGCCGATCCCGACCAGATCCTCGGCCTCGGCATCACCAACCAGCGCGAAACCACGGTCGTGTGGGACCGGCACACCGGCAAGCCCGCGTGCCGGGCGATCGTCTGGCAGGACACCAGGACCGCGGGGCTGCTGCCCAAGATCGCCGCCGAGTTCGACGACGAGTTGTTGACCAGGCGCAGTGGGCTGCCACTGGTCACCTACTTCTCCGGCCCCAAGCTGCGTTGGCTGCTGGACAGCGACCCCGACCTGCGCGCCCGCGCCGAGAGCGGCGACCTGCTGTTCGGCACCATGGACTCCTGGCTGGTGTGGAACCTCACCGGCGGCCTGCACGTCACCGACGTCACCAACGCGAGCCGCACCATGCTGATGAATCTCGACACGCTGGACTGGGACGACGACTTGCTCGCCGGAATGCGTGTGCCGCGCGCCATGATGCCCGAGATCCGTCCCAACAACGGCCCCTTTCCGCACACGAGACAACCGGTCGCCGGCATCCCGATCGCAGCGGTGATCGGTGACCAGCAGGCATCGTTGTTCGGCCAGACCGCCTTCGATCCGGGCGAGGCGAAGTGCACGTTCGGCACCGGCAGCTTCGTGTTGCTCAACACCGGCCGCGAGGTCGTCCGTTCCCAGCACGGGCTGATCACCACGGTCGCCCGCAAGTTCGCCGGCGAACCGGCCGTCTACGCCCTCGAGGGCTCGGTGGCCGTGGCCGGCGCGCTGGTCGCCTGGTGCCGCGACAACCTCGGCCTGATCAAGTCCCCGGCCGAGATCGAGACACTGGCGCGCACCGTGGACGACAACGGAGGCTGCTACGTCGTGCCCGCGTTCTCCGGTCTCTACTCGCCGTACTGGGCCACCGACGCTCAGGGCATCGTCGTCGGGCTGACGTCGTACGTCACCCAAGGTCACATCGCCAGAGCGATACTCGAGGCCACCGCCTGGCAGATCCGCGACGTCATCGACGCCATGAAGGCCGACTCCGACATCGCGCTGCGCTCACTGCACGTCGACGGCGGCATGACCGCGGACAACCTGCTCATGCAGCTGGTCGCCGACATCCTCGACGTCCCCGTGGTGCGGCCCATGATGGCCGAGACCGTCGCTCTCGGCGCCGCCTACGCCGCCGGGCTGTCGGCCGGCTACTGGGCTGACCGCGAGGTCCTGCGAACGCACTGGCAGCGCGCCGCCGAATGGACCCCTCAGATCGACCCTGCACGCCGCCAGGCCGAGCTCGACGACTGGCACCGCGCCGTGCAGCTCGCGATCACCTGGGGACAGGGCCGCGCGCCGTAGCGAAAACCCCTTGTGAGTGAGTGCTCACTCATTTATGGTGGGCGGCATGTCACCACGTGCGGCACCGATGTCGCCCGATGACCGGCGCAAGTCGCTCGTCATCGCTACTCTGCCGCTGTTGCGCAAGCTCGGCCGTGAGGTCAGCACCCGGCAGATCGCGGAGGCGGCGGGGGTCGCGGAGGGCACGATCTTCCGCGTCTTCCCGAACAAGGAGGCGCTGCTCGCGGCGACCCTGGAGTACGCGTTCGACCCCGCCGAGCCGCTGCAGAGGCTGGCCGAGATCGACCGCCGGCTGCCGCTGCGGGAACGGCTGGTGTGTGCGGTCACGATGTTCCAGGAGCGGTTCCGGAGCGTGTTCCAGCTGCTCATGATGCTGCGGATGGACCGGCCGCCGGACGAGCTGCCCAGGCGGCGTCCGGACAGCCGCAACGCCGAGGTCATGGAAGCCGTCGTCGACCTGATCGGCGACGACCGCGACCAGCTGACGGTGACACCGGAGCAGCTCGGCCGGCTGCTGCGCCTGCTGACCTTCTCCGGCAGTCACACGTTGATTGCCGAAGGCAACTTGCTTACCCCGGAGGAGATCGTCGGCGTCCTGCTCGACGGCACTCTGAAGCGATCCGAACAGACCACGAGTCCGAGGGGGACCTGACACATGCTGCTCCGCTTGCTGCGGACCCATCTGCGCCCGTACGGCGGGAACCTCGCGATGGTGGTGCTGCTGCAACTCACCGGCACCATCGCGTCGCTGTACCTGCCCAGCCTGAACGCCGACATCATCGACCACGGCGTGGCCAAGGGTGACACCGACTACATCATGCGGGCGGGCGGCTGGATGCTGACCGTCAGCCTGATCCAGATCGTCTGCACGATCGCGGCGGTCTACGTCGGCGCGAAGGCCGCGATGGCCTTCGGCCGCGACCTGCGCGCGGGCATCTTCCACCGGGTCGGCGCGTTCTCGGCCCGCGAGGTGAACAGGTTCGGCGCGCCGTCGCTGATCACGCGGACGACGAACGACGTGCAGCAGATCCAGCTGTTCGTCGCGATGACCCTGACGATGATGGTGGCCGCGCCGATCATGTGCGTCGGCGGCATCATCATGGCGCTGCGCGAGGACGTCGGCCTGTCCTGGCTGATGCTGGTCGCGGTGCCGGCGCTGGCCGTCGTGATCATGCTGATCGTGCGGCGGATGGTGCCCGGCTTCCGGAGGATGCAGGTCGCCATCGACGACGTCAACCGGGTGCTGCGCGAGCAGATCACCGGGATCCGGGTGGTGCGGGCGTTCGTCCGCGAGCCGTACGAGACCGGCCGGTTCGGTGAGTCGAACGAGAACCTGAGCCGGATCGCGCTCGCGGTCGGCCGGCTCCAGATCCGGATCTTACCGGTCGTGATGCTGATCTTCAACGCCT
>DASXRB010000708.1:0-20639 GCA_036506875.1 Kribbellaceae bacterium
TCGTCCGCCGCCGTCGCCAGGATCCCCAGCAACGGCCACACCCCCAGCCCCGACACCACCGTGCTACCGCTTCCCACGTCCCGCACCCACCGCGCAGTCAGACCCCGAACACCCCGTACAACGCTCGCGTCCATGCGACCCACCCTGCCACGCACGTGGTGCAGGAACGCGGTGCCGCTACGCCCGTTGCTCGCGCGGTCCATGCACAGGCCAGTGATTGCGGGACGGTCTCGGTGTATCTCGGTACGAAATACATCGGCAGCGTCAATCTGTACGCCGCGACCACGCAACGGCAGGCCGTGATCGCACTGCCGGCGCAGGCGAGTGTGTTCAGCGGGACGCTGAAGATCACCACCGGTCCAGCGGGAAGCTCGTGCAGATCGACGGGCTCGCGGTACGTCGTACCTGAGGTCCTGGCGGACAGTCGGCGGGGTCGCCCAGCAGCGTTGCGCGCGGTCCCGCCGCTGACGTCGAACAATTCCGCGGGATCAAGAATGAAAACCATTATCATTATCAAGAATGGAAACCCTTGCCATTGAGGGCCAGTGACAACAACAGTCTGTTCTGCTGTCACCTCGGCATGTCATCATCGTCGGCCATGAGCACGTCAGCCGAGTCAGCGGCGGAGATCGAAATGGACGCGGGAACACCCGCGCCGGAAGCCGCCGCCGGCACAGAACCCGCCGAGCAGGGCCTACCGGAGCACGGCCACCCGGAGCCTGAACAGGAGTCCAGGGGCTCCCAGATCGTGTTCACCGGCACGTTGGTCCTGCTCGTCGTACTCGCGCTGTTCGGGCGCCGGATCTTCAGCGGGATGTTCACCGACGAGGGCGTGCGGACCTGGGCGACCATGTTCGTCGGGGTCGTCATCCAGGCGACGCCGTTCCTCGTGCTCGGCGTGCTGCTGTCGGCCGCGCTGACGGCGTTCGTGCCGGCGTCGTTCTTCGCGAAGGCGCTGCCGAAGAACCCGGCCCTCGCCGTACCGGTGGCCAGTGTGTCCGGCGCGGTGCTGCCGGGGTGCGAATGCGCCTCGGTGCCGGTGTCGGCGGCGTTGATGAGCCGCGGGGTGACGCCGGCGGCCGCGCTGGCGTTCCTGCTGTCCGCGCCGGCGATCAACCCGGTCGTGATCGCGTCGACCGCGGTCGCGTTCCCGGGCAAGCCGATGGTCGCGGTCTCCCGGCTGGTCGCGTCACTGCTGGTGTCGGTGGTGATCGGGTGGCTGTTCCTCGCCCGCGGCAAGGGCGCGAACTGGCTGAAGCCGCCCGCCCAGCGGCATGCCGAGGGCACCCCGAAGCTCGAGGTGTTCCGGTCGTCGATGCTGCACGACTTCCTGCACGCCGGCGGGTTCCTGGTGCTGGGCGGCGCGGTCGCCGCGACGCTGAACGTCGTGGTCCCGCGCGAGTGGCTCGGCCACGTGGCCGGTAGCACGCTGATCTCCGCGCTGCTGCTCGGCCTGCTCGCGGTCATCGTGGCGATCTGCTCCGAGGCGGACGCGTTCGTCGCGGCCAGCCTGACCCAGTTCTCGCTGACCGCGCGGCTGGCGTTCATGGTGGTCGGCCCGGTGGTCGACGTGAAGCTCATCGCGCTGCAGGCCGGCACCTACGGCCCGCGGTTCGCGGTGCGGTTCGCTCCCGCGACGTTCGTCGTCGCGATCCTGTCCAGCCTGCTCGTCGGATGGTGGCTGCTGTGAAGCGCAATGTCGCTGGTCTGATCGTCGTCTTCGTCGGCGCCGCCATCCTGCAGGTCGCGGCCTCCGACACCTACCTGCGCTACGTCAAGCCGAGCATGCGGCTGCCGCTGCTGGCCGCGGGGCTGGTCCTCGTCGTCCTCGCCGTGCTCGACGTCTTCGCGGACGCCGACAGCACCGGCAAGAAGGCCACCAAGAAGCCGGTGAGCACCGAGGAGCACGAGGCCGCGGGGACCGGGCATGTCCACCTCGGCGTCATCGACTCCGAGCACAGCCACGGGCACGGGCACTCGCACCACGGGCTGCCGCGGGCCGCCTGGTTGCTGCTGCTGCCGATCTTCGCGCTGCTCGTGGTCGACCCGCCGGCGCTCGGCGCGGACGCCGCGCAGCGCCAGTCACCGGTCGCCGCCAAGCCGGTCGACGCGGCGGGCCTGGGCAACCTGCTGCCGCAGGGCGACCCGGGGACGCCGGTGGCGCTGCCGGTCCGCGACTACTCGGTCTGGGCGGTGTGGGAGACCGACAGCATGCGGAACCGGTCGTTCAAGCTGACCGGCTTCGTCACACCGGACCGGAAGGGCAAGTGGTACCTCACCCGGATCGGTATCACCTGCTGCGTCGCCGACGCGCAGGCGTTCATGGTCGAGATCCGCGGCAAGCAGGCGCCGCCGCGCAACCAGTGGGTCGAGATCACCGGCAGCTGGGCCGAGCCGACCAAGTACCCGGAGGGCGCGGTGGCCGCGCTCGACGCGACCGCGATCCGCGCGATCAAGGCGCCCGCCGACCCGTACGAGTAAGCAGTCACGCCGCGACAACTTCGTCGGTTCGTACGACGGCCGGCGGTGCTGCCGGCCGTCGCCGGGCTGCCGTTCCGGCCATGCCGGTGATGACGAGCGCGGACGCCGCGAGCTGGAGACCGGTGAGCCGCTCGCCGCGCAGCAGCCAGGCGGCGGCCATCCCGACGACCGGGACCAGCAGGGAGAACGGCGCGACCGTGCTGGCGTCGTACCGGCGCAGCAGGTAGCCCCACGCGCCGAAGCCGAACAGCGTCGCGGCGCCGGCGAGATAGGCGACCGCCCCGGCCGCGCTCCACGTGAACCCGCGCAGCGCGTCGACGTCACGCTGCCACCCCTCGGTCAGTCCGGACAGCAGGAGCAGCGGTACGACGGCGACCGCGCTGACCCAGACCATGAAGCGCAGCGTGTCCGGCGGCCGGGCGTGCCGGGTTGCGATGTTGGACACGCCCCAGCACGCGCCGGCGGCGATCACCAGGGCGAACGCTCCCGCGGGCGCGGTCAGGCCCTTGCCGAAGGCAAGGATCGCGATCCCCACGCAGGCCGTGGCGATCGCGAGCAGCTGCAACGGACGCGGACGCTCACCGAGCAGGACGATGGCGAACAGCAACGTGAACACCGCCTGACACTGCAGCACCAGTGACGACAGGCCGGCGGGCATCCCGTGCGCCATGCCGACGAACAGCAGGCCGAACTTGGCCACGCCGAGGACCAGGCCGACCGCCACGACGTACCGCCAGGCCACCCGCGGTGGGCCGAGCAGCAGTGCGGCCGGGAAGGCGGCGGCCGCGAAGCGCAAAGCGGACAGCAGCAGCGGCGGCATGTCCTCCAGGCCGACCTCGATGACGACGAAGTTCACGCCCCAGACGACGGCGACGGCGACGGCCAGGACGACATGACGTGGATTCACGACGGCCAGTCTGTGTGGGCGTATCGTTAAGCACCAGCACGGATTACTGAAGCACACGATGTAGGAGTGCTACATGCTTGATCTGGGCCGGCTGCGTGCCCTGCACGCGGTGGCGACGTACGGGTCGGTCGGCGCGGCCGCCACGGCGCTCGGCTACACACCGTCGGCGGTGTCACAACAGCTGGCCAAGCTGGAGCGGGAGACCCGTACGACGCTGGTCGAGAAGCGCGGCCGTGGCATCGTCCTCACCGACGCCGCGCAGGACCTCGCGGCAGCCGCGGCCGAGGTCCTCGGGCTCGTCGAGCAGGCTGAGCTCTTCCTGGAGGAGCGGCGCGGCGAGGTCGCCGGCGAGCTCACGCTGGCGGCGTTCCCCACCGCGGCCCGCGGGCTCCTGCCACCCGTGCTGGCGCACCTGCACGAGACCCACCCGGCACTCACGCTCAGCCTCCGGGAGCTCGACCCGCCGGAGACCGTCACCGGCGTGGCCCGCGGCGAGCTCACGGTCGGCGTGGTGCACGACTGGCACAACACTCCGCTCGCCACGCCCGACGAGCTGGCCCGGGTCAGGCTCGGCACCGACCCGGCCGACATCATCCTGCCCGCCGCGCATCCCCTGGCGGACAGGGAGCTCCTGCAACCCGCCGATCTCGCCGGCGAGCGCTGGATCTGCCAGCCGGAGGGCTCGATCTGCCACGACTGGCTGGTCCGCACCATGCGCAAGGCCGGCACCGATCCCGTCGTCGCCTACTCGGTCGCCGAGTACCACACCCAGCTCGCGATGCTTGCCCACGGCATCGGTATCGCGCTGATCCCCCGCCTCGGCCGCGGCCCGCTGCCGGCCGGCGTGGTCGCCGTACCGCTGCGGCCGGCACCGACCCGCCGGATCTACGCGATCTGGCGCACGATCGCGATGCGTCGCCCGGCCGTCGCGGTCACCGTCGCCGCGCTGCGCGCCGGCTGGCGCGACCGCACGACCGCGCCCTAGACCGCCTCCATCCATGCCGTTCATCGGGCCCTTGTGACCCGGCGTGTCGTCGTTCATCGGTCCCTTCTGACCAACCCGGTACGACGGCCCGCCGGGCGGCTGCGACCAACGTCCGGCAGACCTACCAGGCTGTACGCGACGTACCAGGCCCCGTGAGAAGTGCGGAGTGACAACGTGGTGGGCGCGCCACGCAGCCCGCGGGCCGTCATGCAAGCCGGTACCGGCCCGCCGGAGGACGGATGTGGCCGGCCGATCCGTAGCCACAAGGGACCGATGAACGACGACACGCCGGGTCACAAGGGCCCGATGAAGCGAAGTGGAGGGTGCCTTCCGGACGACGGCGCTCGTCAGGCCTCGACGAGCTTGTGCAACTTGGCCTCGGTCTCGTCGTCGGCCGGGGCGTAGACGGCCAGCCGGAAGTCGGCACCCTGCCCGACCCACAGGTTCGACGGCTCCAGGCGGAGCACGCCGACGTCGGGGCTGTCGAGCAGCTTCACCCGGGTCCCCGGGCCGGCCACGTCGTGCCGCGACCAGAGGTCGGCGAACTTCGGCGAGGCGTCCAGCAACCGCTCGACCAGGTCGCCCCAGGCCGGCTCGCCGATGTGCTGCGCCATGTTCGCGCGGAACCCCGCGACCAGCGCCTCGTGCAGGTCGTCGTGGTCGAGGAAGGAGCACTTCCACTGCTTGACCGTGAACACCAGCCACAGCAGGTTGCGGTCCTCGACCGGGATCTCGTCCAGGTCGATGAAGACCTTGCGGTACGCCGCGTTGCACGCCAGCACGTCGTACCGCCTGTTCAGCACCGACGCCGGGTACGGCGAGAGCTGCTCGAGGATCCGCAACGCCGGCCGGGTCAGGACCGAGCACTCGACGGCGCCCGGCGCGATCGGGACACCGGCCAGGGTGTAGAGGTGGTTGCGCTCCAGCCGGTCCAGCCGCAGGGTCCGGCTGATCGCGTCCAGCACCTGGGTGGAGACGTTGATGTCGCGGCCCTGCTCGAGCCAGGTGTACCAGGTGACCCCGACACCGGCGAGGTGCGCAACCTCCTCGCGGCGCAGTCCGGGGGTACGACGGCGGCCGCCCGGTGGCAGGCCGACCTCGTCGGGGCGGATCCGCTCGCGGCGGCTGCGCAGGAACGCCGCCAGCTCGGTACGACGGCCGGCCGCCGGAGAACTGTCGGTGGCGCGTGGTTGGCTGGTGATCGTCCGCAGAGCCATGGTGGTCACCCGATCATCGTCGGCGCTGGAGCCTGCCCGGAAAAGCCTGGTGCCAGGTGGTGCTGATACCAGGATAACCAGGCTCTCACTACCCGGATAAGAACGGCCGCAGAGTTGTCGGCATGACCGAGACGACCGCCACGGCGACCCCACGGGTCGCCACCGCCGAGCGCACCGAGCCCTTCGGCCTCACCGCACTGCTCACGCTGCTGAGCGGCGGGTTCCTGCCGATCCTGTCCTTCTTCATCCTCAACGTCGCGCTGCCCTCGATCGGCGCCGACCTCGAGACCTCCGCCGGCACCCTGCAGCTGGTCGTCGGCGCCTACGGCATCGCCAACGCCTGCCTGGTGGTCGCGGGCGGCCGGCTCGGTGACGCGTTCGGCCGCCGCCGGCTGTTCCTCGCCGGCATGGCCGGGTTCACCCTGACCTCGCTGCTGTGCGCGGTCGCGCCGAACGCCGGCGTGCTGCTCGCCGCCCGCGTCCTGCAGGGTGCGGCGGCCGCGCTGATGACCCCGCAGGTGCTGGCGACCATCGCCGCCACCCTCACCGGCGAGAGCCGCGGCCGCGCGATCGGGCTGTTCGGCGCCAGCGGCGGCGTCGCGGCCGCGCTCGGCCAGATCCTCGGCGGCGTGCTGGTCTCGGCCGACGTCGCCGGGCTCGGCTGGCGCGCGGTGTTCCTGCTGAACGTGCCGCTCGGGCTGGCCGCGCTGGTCGCCACCGTCCGGCTGCTGCCCGAGACGAAGGCGCCGCGGCGACTGCCGCTCGACCTGGCCGGCGCGGCCGTCCTGGCCGTCACCCTCGTCGTACTGCTGCTGCCGCTGACGGAGGGCCGTCCGCTCGGCTGGCCGCTGTGGACCTGGCTGTCGCTGGCCGCCGTCGTACCGCTGGCCGCCGCGCTCGGCACCCACCAGTCGCGGGTGGAGCGGTCCGGGCGGGCGCCGCTGGTGCCGCCGTCGGTGCTGCGGCTGCGCGGGATGCGGGTCGGGCTGGGCATCGCGGTGCTGTTCTTCACCACGTTCAGCGGGTTCATGTTCGCCTTCGCCCTGGCCACCCAGGTCGGGGCGCACCTGACCGCGCTGCGGGCCGGGCTGGCGATCCTGCCGATGGGTGCCGCGTTCCTGGTCGCGTCGATCGTCGGGCCCCGGCTGGAGACCCGGTGGGGTTCGGGGATCATCACCCGCGGGACCGTGATCCAGGCGGTCGGCTACGTGGTGCTCGCGGCGACGACGCACTACGCCTGGCCGGACATCAACGCCTTGGTGCTGACCCCGGGCATGCTGATCGCGGGGCTGGGCAGCGGTTTCGTGATGATGCCGATGTTCGGCGTCGTGATGCGGCAGGTGCCGGTCCAGCAGGCCGGGCTCGGCAGCGGCATCCTGATCACCACGCAGCAGGCCTGCCTGGCGCTCGGCGCCGCGGTGGTCGGCACCATCTACCTGTCGCTGGTGTCGCGGTGGGGTGCGGGTGACGCGCTGACCGCGGTCGAGCTCGGCATCGCGGCCGTGGCCGTCGTCCTGATACCGCTCAGCCGGCGGCTGCGTTCGGCTTCCTGAGCGCCGGCGAAGGGCCCCGTCGCCGGGAGCGCTACTCGGCGGCGGGGCCCGCGATCCGCCCGGTACGACGCCAGCGGATGCCGGCCTCGATGAAGGCGTCGATCTCGCCGTCCAGCACCGCGGACGTATTGCCGGACTCGTACAGCGTCCGCAGGTCCTTGACCATCTGGTACGGGTGCAGCACGTAGGACCGCATCTGGTCGCCCCACGACCCGGCGACGTCACCGCGCAGCGCGTCCAGCTGGGCCCGCTCCTCGGCCTTCTTCAGCGCGAGCAGCTTGGCCTTCAGGATCACCATCGCGGAGGCCTTGTTCTGCAGCTGCGACTTCTCGTTCTGGCAGGACACGACGGTGCCGGTCGGAATGTGCGTGATCCGGACCGCGGAGTCGGTGGTGTTGACGCTCTGACCGCCGGGGCCGCTGGACCGGTACACGTCGATCCGCAGCTCCTCCTCCGGCACGTCGATCTCGTCGGTCTGCTCCAGCACCGGCACCACCTCGACCGCGGCGAACGAGGTCTGCCGCCGGCCCTGGTTGTCGAACGGCGAGATCCGGACCAGCCGGTGGGTGCCGGACTCGACGCTCAGGGTCCCGTAGGCGTACGGCGCCTTCACGCCGAACGTGGTCGACTTCAGCCCGGCCTCCTCGGCGTACGACGTCTCGTAGACCTCGGTGGCGTATCCGTGCCGCTCCGCCCAGCGCAGGTACATCCGCTGCAGCATCTCGGCGAAGTCCGCCGCGTCCACGCCGCCGGCGCCGGACCGGATCGTGACCAGCGCCTCGCGCTCGTCGTACTCGCCGGACAACAGGGTGCGGACCTCGAGTGACTGGATCGACTTGCTGAGCTCGCCGAGCTCCTTGACCGCCTCGGCGAGGGTGTCGGGGTCGTTCTCCTCGCGGGCCATCTCGATGAGCACGCCGAGGTCGTCGACGCGGCTGCGCAGCGCGGTGACGCGCTCGAGCTCGGCCTGCAGGCCGGACAGCCGGGACGTGACCTTCTGCGCGTTGGGCTGGTCGTCCCAGAGGTCGGGTGCGGCGACCTGCTCGCCGAGGTCGGCGATCTCGGCCCGCATCCTGGGCAGGTCGAGAACCTTCTCGACCGACGTCAGCGTCGCGTCGAGGGCTTTGAGCTCGGTGTCGAAATCAGGTCCAGCCACAACGAAGTAGAGTACGCCCTCACACGAACCCCGTCCGAATCACCGCCTGCGCAGCTGCGACGAGCCGTCCGCCGCCACCGTGGCCGCTCCTGTGGTGCCGGGCACCATGAGCGGCAGCGCGACCGCGGCCCGGAGGTGGACGCGCACCTCGGCGCCGTCCACGGTGACCGTCCAGGACAGGTCGTCGTACCCGCCACGGCCGACGCCGTCCAGGTAGGCGCCGACCTCCTGCTCCGCGCGCTCCTGGTCCAGCTCGATCGCGCCACCACCGTCGCCGGATCCGGTGATGGTGGAGCCGGAGACACCGCGGGTGCCGGCCAGGGCCGCGCCGTCGGCGAGCTGCGCCAGGTCACGTCGTACCAGGAAGGCCTTGGAGACGTCGGTCACCACGGCGAGCAGGAGCAGGATCACGGTCGCGAAGGCGATGACCAGCAGCGTCAGCTGGCCGCGCTCATCATGATCGCCTCGGGCACCCGTCATGAGCCGGCGGCCTCGCAGTACTGGCAGTACGTCTCGGTGTGCCGGGCGGTCACCCGCACCGACGGGCGGCCGTCACCGACCAAGGACGGCACCAGCGGGAGCGGGACCTGCGTCACCAGGGTCACGGTGACGGTCGAGTCGGGCACCAGGCAGGCCGGGTCGCAGCTGACCTCCAGGTCCGACGGGTCGAGCTCGACGCCCTGGTCGCGCATCGCCACCCGGGCCGCCTCGTACGCCCGCGCCCGGGCGACGTCCTCGCCCTCGCCCTTCTTGACCAGCATGAACGCACGCCCGGCGGCGTGCGCCGCGGCGGTCCCGCCGTACGCCGTCCGCTGCAGGTCGAAGACGGTCAGCATGAGGTAGAACAGCGGCAGCAGGAGCAGGACGACGAGCCAGGAGAACTCCACGACCGCGTTGCCCCGCTCGTCCCGCCGGCAGCTCATGGCACCTCCTCGATGCCGTGCCCGCGCACGCGGAACACGAACGCCGGCCCCCACAGGCCGAGCACCGGCATGTGCGCGTCCACGGTGATCGCCACCGCGGGCTGGCCGTCGATCTCGGTCGTGTCCGCGGTCACCGCGTCGACGAGCCGGCTCGACACCGTCGCGTCGATCATCGACTCGGTGCGCGCGATGCCGTCCTCCGGGCCGCGGTCGACGGTGGCCGCGAGCCGCGCGCCGTCGGAGGCGGCGGCCGTCATGGTGTTGCGGATGTAGAGGTAGAAACCGAGCTGGAGCACGCCGAAGAACAGCGGGACCACGATCACCGACACCAGCACGAAGTCGACGACCGCGGAGCCCCGCTGACCTCGGTCCGGACGGCGAATCACGGGTTGACGAGGTCCATGGCGCGCTCGAAGATCTTGGTCAGCTGTGGCTCTGCGACCGCGAGCAGGGCCGCGACCAGGCCGGCGGTCATCAGCGTGATCAGCACCCAGCCGGGCACGTCGCCGCGCTCGGACTCCGCCGGCCGGGGTCGCGCCAGCGGGGCCACCACCCGCGACACCCACAGCTTGGTCATCAGGTCGGACATGTGTCTCCTCGGAATCAACCGGCGATCAGCTGAATGCCGACCACCCCTGGGTAGAAGGCGAAGATCACGGTCACCGGCAGCACCAGGAAGACGACCGGGACCATCATCGCCACTTCACGTTTCGCACCGGCCTCGATCAGCTCGCGCCGGTTCGCCTCGCGGATGTCACCGGCCTGGGCGCGCAGCACGTCGGCCAGCGGCGTACCGCGTTCCAGCGCCACGGCCAGGCCGTCGGCGAACCGGGACAGCGCGATCAGCCCGGTCCGCTCCGCGAGCCGGTCCAGCGCGCGCACCAGCGGGTCGCCGGTGCGGGTCTCGGCCAGCACCCGCTGCAGCTCCGCGGACAGCACGCCCCGGCATGACCGCGCCACCCGGTCCAGCGCGGCGGCCGGACCCTCGCCCGCCGCCACCGCCAGCGCGAGCAGCTCCGCGACGGTCGGCAGCTCGGCCAGCAGCCGCCGCTCCCTCCGCTTGACCTGCATGGTCAGGTAGGTGTCGCGGTAGAGCACGCCGAACGTGCCGGCCACCGCGCAGAACAGGATCAGGCCGAGCGGGTTGCCGTTCCCGGTCGACAGCGCGACCAGCGAGACAAGCAGCGCGCCGCCGAACGCGGCCGCGCCCCACAGCACCTGCTCGATCCGGAACTCCTCGACCGTCCGCTCGATCCCGGCGCGCGCCAGCCGCTTGCGGATCGACGTCGCGCCGCCGAGCAGCCGCTCCAGCCGCGCGGCTCCACCGCGCAGCGACGGCTCGAACAGCCGGAACACCGCGTAGAACGGTGAGTTCGACTCCGCCAGGCTGAACGGCAGCTGCGCACCGCCGAGATCCCGCAGGTACGGCGCGATCCGGTTGTCGACCGACGGCCGCCGCAGGAAGGGCATCCGTCGTACGACGAGGAGCAGGCTGGACCCGAGGACGGCGCCCAGCAGCCCGCCGGTCAGCCACGGGTTCATCGCAGCACCCGCTCGGGCTCGGGAAGCCGGCCGATGCGCAGCATGAGCCGGTACGCGACGACACACGCGATCGCGCCGCCGGCCAGGATCACCGCGCCGGTCGGCGAGTTGTACCGCGTGATCACGTCGCGTTGGAACGAGAGCATCGCCAGCACCAGCCACGGCGCCGCGACCGCGACCCGCGCGCCGTTGACCATCCAGGCCTGCCGCGAGTCCAGCTCGGACCGGGTCCGGGCGTCCTCGCGCAGGAACGACGACAGCGACCGCAGCAACCGGCCGAGGTCGCCGCCACCCACCTCACGCGCGATCCGCAGCGCCTCCACGACCCGGTCGCCGACGGGGTCCGCGAGCCGGGCCTTCAACCGGTCGAGGGAGTCCGCGAACCGCCCCGTCGAGGAGTAGTCCGCGCCGAACCGCCGGAACGGCTCGCGCAGCGCCTCCGGCCCACGCTCCCCCACCTGCGCGAGCGCCTCCGACAACGACAGCCCGGCGCGCACCGCGGACGCGATGTTGTCGACGACGTCGGGCCACAGCTCGCGGAACTCCGCGTGCCGCCGCCGCGCGCGTCCCTTCAGCAACGCGACCGGAGCGGCGCCGGCCATCACACCGAAGACCAGTCCGACCGGCAGCGCGCTGGAGACGCCGTACATCACGATCGTCCCGATCGCACCGAGCAGCAGGCAGGCGCTCACGAACGCGGCGGGCGTGACGCCCTCGACGCCGGCGCTGGCGAGCAGCTCGCGGCCGGCCCGGATCAGCCGGCCCTCCGTCCGGAGCTTGGCCGAAGGCGGGACCATGAACGACCAGACGATCAGCAGCACGCCGATCCCGAAGAACAACCCGAGCAGCAGACCCATGATCAGTTGCCCCCGGCAAGCAGGTTGTGCGGCGAGTACCCGGCCTGCTGGAAGCGTTCGGGATGCGGCAGCTGTCCCTCCGCCCGCACCAGCCGGCCGTCGATGCTGTGGAACAGCGACTCGGTCTCGATGATCTGGTCCTCGATCCGCCCGCTCACCGCGAGGATCTCCCGGACCCGCCGCTGCCCGTCGGCGCCGATCCCGAGATGTACGACGAGATCCACGCACCCGGCGACCGTGGGGAGCACGAACCTGGAGCCGATGTTCTCGCCGGCCAGCAGCGGGAGCGTGCACATCTTCGTCAGCGCCTCGCGCGCGGAGTTCGCGTGAATCGTGCAGAGGCCCGGCAATCCGCTGTTGAGCGCGAGCAGCAGGTCCAGGCACTCCTCGCCGCGGACCTCGCCGACGATCACCCGGGACGGCCGCATCCGCAGCGACTCCTTGACCAGGTCGCGCAGTCGCACCTCGCCGGTGCCCTCCAGCCCGGCCTGCCGGGTCTGCATCGCGACCCAGTCCGGGATCGGCAGCCGGATCTCGAAGACCTCCTCGCAGGAGATCACCCGCTCGCTGCCCGGGATCGACCCGGCCAGCGCGTTCAGCATGGTCGTCTTGCCGGCCTGGGTACCGCCGGAGACCAGGATGTTCAGCCCGGCCGCGACGCCGGCGTCGAGCACCGCCGCCGCGTGCGGGGTGAGCGAGCCGAGCGAGACCAGGTCGCCCAGCCTCGACGCCCGCACGGTGAACTTGCGGATGTTGATCGCCGCGTACCGCTGGGTGATGCCGCCGAGCACGATGTGCACCCGGCTGCCGTCCGGCAGCTGTGCGTCGGTGAACGGCTGGGAGATGTCGATCCGCCGGCCGGTGGTCTTGAGCATCCGCTCGACGAGGTCGGCGACCTCCTCCTCGGTGAGCACCGTCGTGGTCAGCTCGTGCCGGCCGTCGCGGGCGATGAACACCCGGGACGGCTCGTTGATCCAGATCTCCTCGACGTGCGGGTCGTCGAGGTAGCGCTGCAGCGGCCCGAAGCCGGCGACCCGGTCCAGCACCTCGCGGGACACGCCCCCCGGGTCCTCGAGCGGAGGCACGAGGTCGGTCAGGCTGCGTTCGTCGTACTCCCTGACGACGGAGGCGACGATCGACCGCACCGCCGACGGGTTGCGCAGCGGGTCGATGCCCTCGCGCCGCACGAGGTCGCGCACCTGCGCGTCGATGAGCTCGACGGCGTTCGCCCGGCCGGTACGGCGCACGGCGACCCTGTCAGCAGCCATCTTCTCCCCGTCGTCGTCGGCACAGTGTCGTCGGCTCAGCGTGGGCGTCCAGCCACGCGGCGCAACCAATCTTGTCAGCCGCCGGGGTCCTCCCGCTCGTCTGCGTCGTCCCGCCTGTGGAAAACCCTCGCGCCCCGGCGAGGCGTGGTCAGAACGGTGCGCTCCTACCGCCTGCACCCATGACCTGTGGCGCCCGCTGTTCGTCCGCGGCCGCCGGGAGTCTCGGGCACACGGTGCGACTTGCACATCGATAGCGATGTGGCACACCGCTATCGATGTGCAAACTCCGCAGGAAGTGTCCGAACACCCAGCCGGAGGCTGCGCAGGTCAGTGGCCGATACCCCGCGGGGTCAGCGCTGCAGCAGGGTGTGCTCGAAGGAGTAGCGGGAGGCGCGGAACAGGTGGGTGCCGTACTCGACGGGGCGGCCGTGGTCGGCGTACGTGACCCGGGTGGTGACCAGCAGCGGCGCGCCGGGGTGCTCGCCGAGCAGCCGGGCATGGTCGGGACCGGCGGGGCGGGCGGAGATGGTCTGGTGCGCGACCTTCATCCGGACGCCGCGGGCGCGCATCAGCTCGTACAGCCCGTTGTGGGTGAGCGCCGACGCCTCGGTCTCGCAGTCGAGGACGTCGCACGGGATCCAGTTGCGCATCAGCGCCAGCGGCTCGCCGTCGGCGCTGCGCAGCCGCTCGATCCGCAGCACCCGGTCGCCGGTGTGGCACCGCAGCGCGGTGGCCACGTCCGCGGTCGCGCCGACGGCACCGATGCGGAGCACCTCGGTCTGCGGGCGGCGGCCCTGCGCGGCCAGGTCGTCGTACAGGCTGGTCAGCTCCAGGGAGCGCCGCACCTGGTCGGCGCGGCCGACCACCTGGGTGCCGACGCCGCGCTTGCGGACCAGCAGGCCCTGGTCGACGAGCCGGGCGATGGCCTGGCGCACCGTCGGCCGGCTCAGTCCGTACGTCGCGGCCAGGTCGATCTCGTTGCTCAGCCGGGACCCGACCGGTAGGTCACCGCCGTGGATCGCCCGCTCGAGCTGCTCGGCCAGCTGGACGTGCAGCGGTACCCGGCTGGTGCGGTCGACGGTGACCCGGACTGTCTTCACAGCAGACATGATGAACAGTCGCGGGGCCATCTGTCAGGACATGACGCGCGCCCGCGTGCCGGGTGTGGCAAAGTCCCGCGCGGCGCTCTAGCCTTGGTCCGTTCACGGGGCCGCGGCGAGTGGGTAGGAGAGACCACTGATCGGTGTCGTGTTTGGCATCCGCCATGCCTTCCACGCTGACCTCGTCGAGGCGTTGCACGCCGCTGCCGAACCGGCAGGGTACGACCTCGCGCTCAGCCCGGTCGCGCCGAGCCGCGACGAGCGGCGCGCGGTGCGGTCGCTGCTCGATCAGGACTGCGAGGCGCTGATCCTGCTCGGGCCCGACCAGCGCGCCAAGGCGCTCGCCGAGCTGGCCGCGACGACGCCGGTCGTGGTGGTCGGGCGGAAGGTGCAGGCCGAGGGCGTGGACGTGATCCGCGGCGACGACACCGACGGGATGCGCAAGGCCGTGCAGTACCTCGTCTCGCTCGGGCACCAGCGGATCGTGCACGTCGACGGCGGGCGCGCGCCGGGCGCGGCGGAGCGGCGGGTCGGGTACAAGAACGCGATGCGCCGGGCGGGGCTCGGCGAGCAGATCTGGGTGGTCGCCGGCGGCGTCACCGAGGAGGCCGGCGCGACCGCCGCGAAGCGGATCCTGCGCGAGGCACCGAAGACCACCGCGGTCGCGGTCTTCAACGACCGCTCCGCGGTCGGCCTGCTCGACGCCGTACGACGGTCCGGGCGCGCGGTGCCTGAGCAGCTGAGCGTCGTCGGGTACGGCGACAGCAGCCTCGCGCGGCTGCCGCACATCGACCTGACCACGGTCGGGCACGACGCGCGAGAGCTTGCCGAGCTCGCGTTCAAGCGCGCGGTCGCCCGGCTGGGCGACGCGGCGGACGGCGAGGCCGGCAAGCCAGGCGAGGCCGACGAGCTCGTGCTCCCGCCGTCACTAGTCGCCCGCGGCTCGACCGCCACGCCGCCCGCCGGCTGATCACAGGGTGAAGGCCTCACGGAACGCGGTCACGGCCTGCGCGCTGTCGGTCGAGGCCCAGGCTTCGAGACCGACGGTGCCGGAGTAGCCGAGGCGGTCGAGGGCGGCGGCGACGGCCGGGTAGTTGATCTCCCCTGTGCCGGGCTCGCACCGGCCGGGCACGTCGGCCACCTGGATCTCGCCGATCAGGTCGAGGGCGCGTTCGAGCAGCGCGATCAGGTTCCCCTCACCGATCTGCGCGTGGTAGAGGTCCAGCATCAGCCGCAGGTGCGGGCTTCCGACCGCCTCGACCAGGGCGATCGTGTCGGCGGCGCGCGCGAACGGCACACCTGGATGGTCCACCTCGGTGTTGAGGTTCTCCAGGCAGAAGGTCACGCCGGCCCGCTCGCCGAGCGCCGTGATCCGCCGCAGCGTCTTCTCGGCCGCCAGCCACATCGCGCCCGTCACCTCGTGCACCGGCACGACCGGCAGGCCGCCGGGACCGAGGCCGGTGCCGTGCAGGTTGAGCCGAGGGCAGCCGAGCTTCTCCGCGACCGCGACCGAGTGCTCGGCGGTCCTCAGCAGCTCGTCGGCGGCGTCGGTGAGGTTCCCGGTGACGTAACCGGTCATCGAGGAGAACCTCGCACCGGTGCCGGCCAGCGCGTCGAGGTCCTTGACCGTCCAGTCCCAGATCTCGACGGCGAAACCGAGCTCGTCGATCCGGCGCACCCGGTCGACGAAGTCCAGCTCGGTGAACACCATCTCCGCGCACACGGCGAGGTCGACACTCATGCCTTCTCGACCTCCTCGACCCGCACCGGACGGCCTCCCTCGACGGAGGCGATCGCGGCCAGCGCGATCCGCAGCGCCGCCCTGGCGTCCTCGCCGGTGACCTCGACCGGCGTCGCGCCGTGCAGGTGGTCGACGAAGCTCTGCAGCTCCGCGACGTACGCGTCGGCGAACAGTTCGACGTCGCGTCGCACGGTCTCCTGGGCGACCCCGGCGACGGTGTAGACGGCGGCGGCGGTCCGGCGCTGCTCGCCGGCCGTCACCATCCCGGCCGAGCCGAACACCTCGCCGCGCACGTCGTACCCGTAAGCGGCGGAGAAGCTCGCGTCGGCGGTCGCGATCGCGCCATTGTCGAAACGGATCATCACCACCGCGGTGTCCAGCAGGCCGCGGGCCTTGAAGTCCGGCGCCACCAGTGCGTCGGCGACGGCGTACACCTCCACCGGCTCGGCGCCGGGGTTGAGCCAGCACAGCGCGTCGAAGTCGTGGATCAGCGTCTCGCGGAAGATCGTCCACGGCTTCACCGCACCGGGGTCGGCGAGCCCGGGGTCACGGGTCAGCGACCGCAGCAGCTGGGGCGTACCGATGCCGCCGGCAACGACCACCTCGCGCGCCGCCCGGAAGTCTGCGGCGAACCGCCGGTTGAAACCCACCTGCAGTGGCACGCCGGCCGACCGCGCGGCATCGATCGCCCGGTCGGCCTCCTCGAGCGTCAACGCCATCGGCTTCTCGCAGAAGACCGCCTTGCCGGCCTCCGCGGCGGCCACCACGAGCTCCGTGTGCGCGGTCGCGGACGCGGTGATCACGACGGCGTCGACCGCCGGGTCGGCGAGCAGCCCGCCGACGTCGGTGGTGCCTGCCGCCCCGAGGTCGCCGGCCAGCCGGTCCGCCGCGCCCGGCACGGGATCCGCGATCGTCACGAGGTCGGCGCCGACCACCCGGTGGGCCAGGTTGCCGGCGTGCATCGCGCCGATCCGGCCGGCACCGACCAGACCGATCCGCAGGGGTGTTGCCATGGCGATCCTCACTCTCACAAGTAACTAGAGCGCTCTAGTTGATCCAGGACACACTACCGGCGGCCGAGCCGTCAAGGGGTCCTGGCGTTCTGGGCTAGAGCGCTCTACCCTTGCCAGGGTGCAGCGCAGGGATCGGGCCCGACGGCCCACGATGGAGGACGTCGCGGCCCGCGCGGGTGTCTCCCGGGCGCTGGTGTCGATCGTCTACCGGGACGTGCCCGGCGCCAGCGAAGCGACCCGGGCGAAGGTGCTGCGGGCGGCGGCCGAGCTCGACTACCGGCCGGACCACCGGGCCCGGCTGCTCGGCCGGCAGCGCACCCGGCTGCTCGGGGTCGTCTACGGCGTCCGTCACGCCTTCCACGGGGACCTGGTCGAGGCGCTCTACGCCGCGGCCGAGCCGGCCGGGTACGACGTCGCCCTGAGTGCGGTCGCGCCGAGCCGCGACGAGCAGCGGGCCGTCCAGTCGCTGCTCGACTACCGGTGCGAGGCACTGATCCTGCTCGGACCCGAGCAGCGACCGGCCCGGCTGGCCGCACTGGCCGAGCGGATGCCGGTCGTCGCGGTCGCCCGCAAGGTGCGGGCCGGCGGTGTCGACGTGGTCCGCACCGATGACGCCGGCGGCATCCGGCAGGCCGTCGAGCACCTGGTCGGACTCGGCCACCGCCGGATCGTGCACGTCGACGGCGGCCGCGCTCCCGGCGCCGCGGAACGCCGGACCGGCTACCGGCTGGCGATGAAGCGCGCCGGTCTCGACCCGCACGTCGTACCCGGTGGCCTCACCGAGGAGGACGGCGCCGCGGCCGCCGGCGAGGCACTGCGGTTGAGGGCGACGGCGGTGGCGGTCTTCAACGACCGGTCCGCGATCGGCCTCCTGGACCAGGTCCGGCGCCGGGGCAGGGCGGTCCCGGACGACCTGTCGGTGATCGGGTACGACGACAGCAGCCTGGCCCGGCTGTCGCACGTCGGCCTGACCACGGTCGGGCAGAACGCCAGGACCCTGGCCGAGCTTGCGGTCGGCCGGGCGCTGGACCGCCTGGACGGCGTCGACGTGCCGCCCGGCGAGCTCGTCGTACCACCGTTCCTGGTCGTGCGAGGCACCACCGCTCAGGTGTCCGGTAGGCGGTAGGGCGTGTTGTACGGCGTGACGACTTGAACGTTGGACGGCAGCGAGTGCGGTGCGCCCGGCACCGCCCGGTGCGCCTGGAGGATCGCGCGGCAGACCCGGCGCATGTCTTCGTCGAGATCGTGGTGCAGCACGGCGGAGCCCGGCGCGGGCGTTCAGCACCCGGTCCACCGTCGTCTCGCTCAGTCCGGCCTGGACGGCGATGTCGCGGATCCGGTGCGGATGCCTCATCGCGGCCTCCCGGGCGACTGACGGGTTTTTGACGGGTTACGGGTGTGGATCATCCCTCATCCCCTCACCAGGCTAAAAGGCATCGAGAGAAACCCTTCCCGGAGGAGTACGACGATGTCCGCCACCACCCGCTCGCAGGTCTGGCTGCGAGAGTCCGACTGCCGGCTCGAGGACCTGCTGGCGGTACTCGAGGACCACACCGCGCCCGCCGACTACCCGTACGCCGACGCCGTCTCGCAGGAGGTACCGCTCTACGACGCGGCCAAGCTCCGGGCGCAGCCCCGTCGGGAGGTCCAGGCCGAGCTGGTCCGCGCGATGTCCGGCGGACCGGGGATCGTCGTGCTGCAGGGCGCCTTCGACGGCGATGTCGTGGACCGTGCCACGGCCGCCTTCGACGCGATGATCGCCGGCCAGCGGGCCGCCGGCTCCGCGGCCGGCGACCACTTCGCGAAGCCGGGCGCGAACGACCGGGTCTGGAACGCGCTGCAGAAGCTGGCGCTGCGTGATCCGGAGGTGTTCGCGGACTACTACGCGAACGACCTGCTGGCGCTGGTGTCGTCCGCCTGGCTGGGCCCGTTGTACCAGGTCACGTCGCAGGTAAACGTCGTCAACCCCGGCGGCGAGGGCCAGACGGTGCACCGCGACTACCACCTCGGCTTCCAGTTCAACGAGGTCGCCGAACAGTACCCGGCGCACGTGCACCGGCTGTCGAGCGTTCTCACCCTGCAGGGTGCGGTGGCGCACTGCGACATGCCGGTCGAGAGCGGGCCGACCCTGTACCTGCCGCACTCGCACAAGTACGAGCTGGGCTACCTCGCCTGGAGGCTGCCGGAGTTCAGCGCGCACTTCGTCGAGCACCACGTCCAGCTGCCGCTGTCGAAGGGCGACGCGGTGTTCTTCAACCCCGCGCTGTTCCACGCCGCCGGCAGCAACCGCTCGGCCGGCATCAAGCGGATGGCGAACCTGCTGCAGATCTCGTCCGCGTTCGGCCGGGCGATGGAGACGGTCGACCGTACGGCGGTCTCCCTCGCGCTCTACCCCGTGCTGATGCGTCTCAAGGCGGAGGGTACGACGGAAGATGCCCTGGGCAACGTCATCGCCGCGAGCGCCGAGGGCTACGCGTTCCCCACCGACCTGGACCGGGACCAGCCGATCGGCGGCCTGGCCCCACCGTCCCAGGCCGACCTCGTCCGGCAGGCTCTGGACGAGACCTGGCCCGTCGAGAAGCTCCGCACCGAGCTCACCGCCCACGCCGCCCGCCGCACCCCCTGACCACCCCCGTCATCGGCAGTCAGACGGCGGCGGCGGCTTCGAGCAGGGTCTTGGCGGCGTGGCTGAGGCCCTCGAGCTGGTCGAGCTCCTGGTCCTCGTGCTCGATGTTGACGGCCATCTCCGGGTCGATCCGCTTGACGGCCCGGAGGAAGTCGATCCAGAAGGCGACGTCGTGGCCGCGGCCGACCGCGACGAAGTCCCAGGACGAGTTGTCCGGCCAGCGGCTCAGGGTGTCCTTGCCGCCCAGCCCGATGGCGTCCGGGTCGGTCGGCAGCACCCGGCCGAACCGGTCGTCGAGCACGCCGTTGATCTTCGCCGCCTCGTTGATCCGGGTGTCCTTGGCCGCCGCGTTGTAGACCAGGCCGCCGAGGCTGTCGAGCGCGGCGACGGGGTCGATGCCCTGCCAGAACAGGTGGCTCGGGTCCATCTCGGCTCCGACGTGGGTGGCGTTGATCGACTCGGCGAGCCGCACCATCGTGGCCGGGTTGTAGACCACGTTGTGCGGGTGCATCTCGATGCAGACCTTCACGTCGGCGTCGGCGGCGCGGGCCTGTATGTCCTTCCAGTACGGGATCACCACCTCGTTCCACTGGTAGTCGAGGGCGTCCAGATAGACGCTGACCCAGGGCAGCACCGTCCACGACGGCGCCGTTCCGCCGGCATGCGCCTCGGGCAGCCCGGACATGGTCACCACGCGCTTGACGCCGAGCAGGGCCGCGAGCTCGATGGCGTCGCGGACGTCCTGGCCGTGCTTCTGCCTGACCTCCGGGTCGGGATGCAGCGGGTTGCCGTTGCAGTTCAGGGCCGTCAGCGCCACCCCGCTGGACGCGAACAGGGCGAGGTACTCGTCCCGGGCGTCCTGGCTGGAGCGGATCGCGTCGACGGGCAGGTGCGGTGCCGGCAGGAAGCCGCCGGAGTTGATCTCCGCACTGTCCAGGCCGAGGTCACGCAGGATCTTCAGCGCGTCGGCGACGGGCTTGTCGTGCAGGCATGCGGTGTAGGCACCGAGCTTCACGGTGGTGTTTCCTTCCAGTGGTTAGCTGACGGAGACGGCAGCGCCGCCGCTCTCCGCTGACGTGACGACCGCGCGGAGCAGTCGCAGGTTCCGCAGGCCGTCCTCGAACGACGGGCAGGCCGGCAGCCCCTCGACGCCGGCGACCTGGCCGAGGAACGCCCGGGCCTGGAAGGCGAACAGGTCGTTCTGGCCGTGGCCGACACCGGGGAAGTCCATCGGCAGTCCGCCGGTGATGTACGGGTGGTCAGGACCCAC
>DASXRB010000709.1:0-1878 GCA_036506875.1 Kribbellaceae bacterium
GCGAGCCGCGACTGCTGGGCGGCCCATGGCCATGTGACAAGGCGCCGGCCCCGGCCGCCCAGCACGATGTTCATCAGGATCACCTTTCACACCCGCTCGCCGATGCCCATGCGCTGCTGGGGGCGCTGTTGCGTTCCGGGATCGCGGTCACGGTGATCGCTGGAGCGGTGGCTGGTCAGATGGCCTGGGCGAGCTCATTGAAGGCAGCGGAGACCCGCAGTGTCGGTGGAAGGTCCGCGGTGAGTTCGTAATGGCCGCGGCGGAGGTTCTGGACGAAGGCGTGCCCGGCGATCACGGTCCGGGCGCCGGCGTCGGTCTTCAGGCCACGCATCGGCCGGAGCCGTCGCTTCAGTTGGCTGTGATCGGCTTCGATCCGGTTGTTGGCGTATCGCTCGGTGCGGTGCCACGCGTCTGGCAGCCGGTGTTCAAGCACAGCGAGGTAGGTCGCAGCCTGGTCGGTGACGACCTCGCTCGGCTCGATGACCGCGGTGGCCAGGGCCCGATCGAAGAACCGGCGAGCCGCCGCGGCGTCCCGCCGACCTGAGACGTACCCGTCGACGACCTGCCCATGCTCGTCCACCGCGCGGTACACGTACCGCCAGGAACCGGCGACCTTCACGTAGGTTTCGTCCACGTGCCACCGCGACCCAATCGCGTGCCGCGACCAGCGCGCGGCGCCGGCTAGAAGCGGCGTGAACCGTCGGACCCACCGGAACACGGTCACGTGGTCGACCTGCACACCGCGTTCGGCGAGGAGCTCCTCGACATCGCGGTAGGACAGCCCGAACCGTAAGTACCGGCGGAGCGCCAACGCGATCACCTCCGGCGGGAACCGGAACCCGGCGAACGCCGACCGCGGCGGAAGGACCGGACGGGCACGGCGACGGCGCATGCTCACGAGGATGCCGGACGGCGTCATCGCCAGATGCAACAGTCCCTCTGCATCGCCGTCGACGGAGCCCGCCGCCCCCGCCTGCACGAAAAGACCCCACCGCCCTGACCGTCCCCGAGCGCTACGCCACCAACGTTACTCGGACGCCGGCTCGCACCCGGTTGGGATGATCGCCCGATGACCGGGGACGACCGCGACGATTGGGCGGTGCACGATCGGATCGTCGAGCGCATCGAGCGCGAGGTGGAGGAGAAGCTGGCGCGCGAGTCTCTGCAGCGCAGCTGGGAGCGCTCGTACTACCTCGGCCAGCCGGACATCATGACGCTCCGCGAGTTCGCCGACGGCCTGCGCCGCACGGACCGCTGGTGACGGTCGACCGGCGTACGGTGGTCCGGCTCGCCGATGCGCGAACGGCGTACGAGCGGCTGTCGCGGATCCGCCCGCGCGACTGCGTCTATGTTGCGTACGACGTGGACGACCTGGGTGTCGCCAACGAGGTCCTCCCGCGGCTGACCGCGGCACAGCGCCTGCTCGCCGGAGTCGGCGCCGGCCCGACGCTGCGCGCCGTGAGCTGGGACGGGGCCGAACTCGTCGAATTCCTCCGCGCCACGTTCCCGCCGCCGCCGGCCGTGCCGGTCGTCGGGCCGGAGTGGCTACCGGCGGTGCGGGAGGTGGCGCTCGGCCTGCCCGGCGAGCCCGTCGCGTTCGGGCTGTTTCCCGCGACGCCGACGAAGCTCGCGAGGCTCGCGCTCGCCCGCAGCGGCGACTACCCGGCCGCGGCGGTGCGCGCCGCCGCATACCGCGCATACCGCGCCGACCGCTCCAAGCCGGCCGCCGGCTACCACGGCCATGATGCCTTCGCCTGCGCCCTCGTTCACCCGGACGTGGACGCGACCGGCCTCGCCGACCGGTACGGCGGCCACACCAGCAACCAGCGGGGCTGGCGGTCCCGGCGGAAGACCCACGAGCTCATCAGGTGGGCCGCG